>NZ_JBNFMU010000232.1:0-96662 GCF_049942315.1 Pseudomonas wayambapalatensis | reverse complement strand
CATTTTGTTATGCTTATTTGGAACAGAAATAAACGTCCTGAAACAAATGGAGGACCGGGTTTCCCCGCGAAGCGCCGCGCGGGCGGCACTCGATCTCATAGGCACCAAAAAACTTTCGGCAAGCCCCTGTCAGCCCTCACACAATCGCACGCGAACACCTTGAAAGGGATGACCTTGAGTGCGCGCTATTCCCCTGAAAAAGCAGGATTGTCCGACAAGATGTAGTGACTAAAAATTTTCACTACAAACCCATTGACGCCCTTCCCCAGCCTTGTGCATGATGAGGCCGTCTCCCTGATCGGGAGCGGTGGCAAGGGTGTTCCAGACGGCCTGCGCGGTAACGCAGGCCGTCCGTGGAGAGGGAAACTGTCCAAAAGGCAGCGTGAGAAAGCCCCTGTTGCGATGCTGCTGTAGCAGCCTTGGTAGAGCGCTACACCGCTGTGGCGCCAACTGTGAAAATCACCAACGAATGGGTAATGGGGGCTTTATGATGAACTTGAACAACAATCCTACGATCGACCAATTGGCTCAGCTGTTCGCCGCACGCAAGGACAGCCTCGACGACCACCTGCTGTGGGTCAGCCAGACTGGCGAGGTCCGCCTCGACCGCCTGCCGGCCAACACCGTCGAAGACGAATCCGACCTGCATATGCCCGACAGCATGTGCGCCCGTTTCAAGGTCTACCGCCGTGGCCAGGGCTACGTCGGCAAGAAGGCCGCCGCCGACACTCAGTTCGTCGAACGCGTACTCATGACCCTGCAACAAGAATGGCCTGCCGCCCGTGAGCAGCAGACCGTCAAGGTGATCGACCCACTCAACTGAGTTGTACACCGCTACTTGAGCCCGGCCCGCAAGGCCGGGTTTTTTCATGCTCGGAGCAGGCCCCTGCGATGGGCATCAATGAGGCGTCAGGATGACTTCTTGGCGGGCACCCGTGGCGTGAAGCGCCCTTTCTTGCTGCGCTGCAAGTGGGCCGGCTGAAGCTGCTCGGATTCGTCCAGAGTCATGTTGGCAAAACCCAGGTGAAAGGCCGTCTGGCCGCAACGTACCTGGCTGTTGATCGGGAATGCGTCGTTCAGGTCTTCGATATAGGACTCGCTCATACCCTGTCTCCCCTCCAAAGGCGACCGCGTCGGCAAGCAGCCTGCTTGCCCAGAGAAACACGGCTCGTTGAACTGAGACTAGCCGGTCATTTGCAGACCACCCGGACGAAAGACCTTTGCCCGACCAGTGGCACCTCGCCGCTATTTAAGACGCACAGCCGTCCCGGTGGCGAACACCACGACCATCCCACCCTGCACGGACGGCATGCTGATTTCGAAGTCCACGCCCACCACTGCATCGGCCTGCAAGCGACGTGCCCGCTCCAGCAGTTCCTCGGTGGCCTGCTCGCGCGCCTGGCGCAATGCGCTTTCCAGGGTTTGCGAGCGACCGCCGAAGAAGTCGCGCCAGCGTGCGAAGAAATCGCGCACGAAGTTGACGCCCTGCACCGATTCGGCGCTGACCACGCCGAGGTACTCGCTGATCGGGCGACCTTCGAGCTGGCTGGTGGTGGAAATGATCATGGGCACGGCTCCGTGGTTCTGGAAAACCCCAGATGCTAACAGAGCCTCGCGTTCGACAGGTTACTGCGCGCTGGCAGCTCGCAGGCGTTGGCCCAGGCGGGGCCCGAAGACATTGATCAGCAGCCCCAGCATCACCAGCAGCGCCCCCCAACCCTGTGCGGCGCTCAGGCGCTCGTCGAGCAGCCAGGCCGAGGAGCTCAGGCCGATCACCGGCACCAGCAGCGAAAATGGCGCGACCTTGCCGGCCGGGTGACGCGAGAGCAATGTGCTCCACAGGCTGTAGCCGAGCATGGTGGCGACCAGCGCCAGGTAGAGCAACGCCAGCACCGAACTCATGCCGATGTTGGCCAGCGCATGACCGATGCGCTGCGGCCCCTCCAACCACCACGACAGCGCCAGGAACGGCAGCGGCGGGATCAACCCGCCCCAGATCACCAGGGCCACCAGGTCCACCGAGCCAAAGCGCCGGGTAATGATATTGCCCATGCCCCACATGGCGCCGGCGCACAGGGTCAACAGCAGCGCCACCAATGGCACATGACTGCTGTCTTCGCTGCCGATCACCGCAAGGCCGCCGGCCGCCACCAGCAACCCGAGCACACTGGCCGGGCGCAACCGCTCCCCCAGAAACAGCGCAGCGAAACCCAAGGTGAAGAACGCCTGCGATTGCAGTACCAACGAAGCCAGCCCCGGGGGCATGCCGCTGTACATGGCCTGGAACAGGAAGGCGAACTGCCCGAGGGAGATGGTCGCGCCATAGGCGATCAGCCAGCGCCAGGGCAGGTTCGGGCGCTTGATGAAGAGGATCGCCGGAAAGGCCACCAGCATGAAACGCAAGGCGCCGAGCAGCATGGGCGGAAGGCCGTCGAGCCCGACCTTGATGACCACGAAGTTGACGCCCCAGGCAATGATCACCACCAGGGCGATCAGCAGGTCCTTGACTGGCATTGCGGTGTTCCTTCTATCAGGCATTTCACGACATATTTCGTTACAGCATAAGGGTATTCCTTCGCCAGCGACCAGCACAGTTGCGGCCTAGGGTTGCGCAACAGTCAGCTGTTTATGCAAGTGGTGGATGGTTTTGCAGTGACCTTTTCGCTATCCCAAAAGTCGATGCCTGCGCATTGACCATCTTGTATATACATGATGATATAAGAGCAGAGTCATCCCTCTGGATGCCCTCCCCGCCCTACAACAACAAACAAGCGGAGCCCCACATGTCCAGCAAGCCCGTGATCGAGCGGCGCTCGATCGACTACATTCCCGAAGCTGAACGCCACGGACGCGTGTACAGCCAGTTCACCCTGTGGCTGGGAGCCAATCTGCAGATCACCGCCATCGTGACCGGCGCCCTCGCCGTCGTGCTTGGCGGTGATGTGTTCTGGTCGCTGATCGGCCTGCTGCTGGGCCAAGTGATTGGCGGAGCGGTCATGGCCTTGCACGCCGCCCAGGGGCCGCGACTGGGGCTGCCGCAGATGATCTCCAGCCGCGTGCAGTTCGGCGTCTATGGCGCGGCCATCCCGATGGTGCTGGTGTTCTTGATGTACCTGGGGTTCACTGCCACCGGCACAGTGCTGTCGGGCCAGGCTATCGGCCAGTTGCTCAGTGTCAGCGACAGTGCCGGTATCCTGATCTTCGCTGGCGTGATCGTACTGGCCACCCTCGCCGGCTACCGCGTGATCCACTGGATCGGCCGTGTCGCCAGCGTGCTGGGGATCATTGCGTTCGTCTATCTGTTCAGCCGTATCCTGATGCTCGCCGATATCGGCCAACTGCTCGACAACCGCCACTTCAGCTGGGCCTCGTTCCTGTTGGCGGTGTCGCTGGCCGCCTCGTGGCAGATCGCCTTCGGCCCCTACGTCGCCGATTATTCACGCTACCTGCCCAGCAACACGTCGCCGCTCAAGACCTTCCTCGCCGCCGGCCTGGGCTCGGTGATCGGCGCCCAGGCATCGATGATCCTCGGCGTGTTCGCCGCAGCGATTGCCGGCGGTCAGTTTTCGGGGCGTGAAGTGGCCTACATCGTCGGCCTGGGTGGCGCCGGCACCACCGCGGCGCTGCTGTACTTCGCCATCGCCTTCGGCAAGGTGACCATCTCAACCCTGAACAGCTACGGCAGCTTCATGTGCATCGCCACGATCATCAGCGGTTTTCGCGGCAGCCTGCAGATCAGTCGCTTGCAGCGCTTGTTGTTCGTGCTCGGCATCGTGGGTGCTGCGACGCTGGTGGCCCTGCTCGGTCAGCATTCGTTCCTGAGTGCGTTCAAGTCGTTCATCCTGTTCCTGCTGACTTTCTTCGTGCCCTGGAGCGCGGTCAACCTGGTGGACTACTACTTCATTACCCGCGAGCGTTACGACATCCCTGCCCTGGCCGATCCCGACGGGCGCTATGGCCGCTGGAACTGGCCCGGCATCATCGTCTACAGCATCGGCGTGCTGATCCAGATGCCCTTCATTGACACCAAGCTGTACACCGGGCCCATGGTTGCGCACCTGGGCGGTGTCGATGTGTCGTGGCTGATCGGGTTGGTGGTACCCAGCGTGCTGTATTACTGGGTTGCCCGGGGCAAGGCCAGGCAAGCGCCGGCGCAGTTGATCGAACCCCAGGCACATTGACCGACGACACCGGTCTTTTGCAGAAGCGGCCTTTCGCTACAAAAAGCCGCTTCTGCCGTCAGTCCCGATAATCCGGCGCCACTTTCTCCAGCAAGCGCAACAGCGCCCCCCAGGCCAGCCCCATGGCATCCGGGTCCGCCAGCTCACCGGGCTTGAGCGGCCTCGCCGGAGCATTGAACTGCTGCTCGGTATGCGCGCAGACCTCGGGCGATGGCAGCACCACCTTCCCGGCACTCTGCGCCGCCAACTGGATCTCGCAGGCCTTCTCCAGGTAGAACATGCGCAGAAACGCCTCGCCGGCCGTGCGCCCCACCGTCAGCAGCCCATGATTGCGCAGGATCATCACCGGCTTGTCCCCGAGGTCGGCGACCAGTCGCTGCTGCTCGTCCATGTCCAGGGCGACACCCTCATAGTCGTGGTAAGCGACCTTGCCGTAGAACTCCATGGAGATCTGGTTGACCGGCAGCAGCCCGCACTCGAGCGCCGCCACCGCGCACCCGGCACGGGTGTGGGTGTGCAACACACACTGGGCATCCTCGCGTGCGCCGTGGATGGCGCTGTGGATGACGAAGCCAGCCGGATTGACCGGGTACGGCGACGCCTCCACGGCACGCCCTTGCAGGTCGATTTTCACCAGGTTGGACGCGGTGATTTCCTCGAACAGCAGGCCATAGGGGTTGATCAGAAAATGATGCTCGGGGCCGGGCACGCGCACCGAGATGTGGGTGAAGATCAGGTCCGTCATGCGGAAATGCGCAATCAGCCGATAACAGGCGGCCAGTTCCTCACGCAGGGTACGTTCGCTGGGGTGCATGGTGTCATCCAGGGTTGTTCTTGTGGGGACGAGCTTATCCCAGTCCGAGGGGATGAGCCGAAGCTAGTCCCGCCAAAGTAAAAAAACAAGTTGATTTTTTACTGAAGGTACACTTCCATGAAAAAAACAAGAACGCACGCTGGAGCTCGTACGCATGTCGACTGCCTTCGCTCACCTGTTCGAACCCTTGCAGATCCGTGGCAAACGCCTGAAGAACCGCATCATGTCCAGTGGTCACGACACCTGCCTGCCCACCGACAACCTGGTCAACGACAAGCTCGTCGCCTATCAGCGCGCCCGCGCCGAGGGCGGCGCCGGCCTGATCGTGCTGCAGGTCGCCGGGGTTCACGACAGCGCGCGCTACACCTCGCATGTGCTGATGGCCACCGACGATGCCTGCATCGACGGTTACCGACGTATCGCCCAGGCCTGCCACGCACACGGCACCGTGGTGCTGTCGCAGCTGTTCCATCCCGGCCGGGAGATCATGGAATCGGCCGATGGCCTGCTGGCAGTGGCCTACTCGGCCTCGGCGGTGCCCAACGAGCGCTTTCGCGTGATGCCGCGCGCCCTGGAGCAGCCCATGATCGACGAAATCGTCCAGGGCTACGCCAGTGCAGCCCGGCGCCTGCACCAGGCCGGGCTGGACGGCGTCGAAGTGGTGGCCAGCCACGGTTACCTGCCCGCGCAGTTTCTCAATCCACGTGTCAACCGTCGTACCGATGGCTACAACGGCGACCTCGAAGCACGCCTGCGCTTTCTGCGCGCAGTGCTGGCAGCGGTGCGTGCAGCCACTGACGAACAGTTCATCGTCGGCCTGCGCATCAGTGCGGACGAGCGTGACAGCGAAGGCTTGAGCGAAGACGAATCACTGGCGGCCGCCATCGCGGTGCAGAATCAGGTCGATTACTTGCACATCGTCGCCGGCACCTCGGCGACCCTGAGTGGCGCGGTGCATATCGTCCCACCGATGGCCATCGAACCGGCCTACCTGGCCCGCGAAGCCGGTAGTTTCAAGGCGCGCCTGGACATCCCGCTGTTCGTCACTGGCCGTATCAACCAGCCGCAGGAAGCCGAACTGATTCTCGCCCGTGGCCAGGCCGATGTGTGCGGCATGACCCGTGCGCTGATCTGCGACCCGCAGATGCCGATCAAGACCGAACAAGGCCGTGTCGAAGACGTGCGCGCCTGCATCGCTTGCAACCAGGCCTGCATCGGCCACTTCCATCGGGGCCTGCCGATCTCCTGTATTCAGCACCCGGAAACCGGTCGTGAACTGCAGTACGGCACCGTCACACCTGCCCCCCGGCGCAAGCGTATCCTGGTGGCTGGCGGTGGTCCGGCAGGCATGAAGGCGGCCATCGTCGCCGCCGCCCGAGGCCATGAAGTGACGCTGTACGAAGCGGGCCCGCAGCTCGGCGGCCAGGTGCTGCTGGCGCAACTGCTGCCACGGCGCAGCGAGTTCGGCGGCGCCAGCACCAACTTGCAGCGCGAACTGGCACTGGCAGGGGTGCAGGTGGTACGCAATACCCGTGTAGACCGCGCGCTGGTCGAGCGCGAACGGCCAGACCTGGTGATCGCGGCCACCGGTGCCACCCCCTACTGGCCTGCATTTGAGCGCAGCGGCGAGCTGCAGGTGGTGGATGCCTGGCAGGTGCTGCGCAACGAGCACGCCCTGGGGCGCTCGGTGCTGGTGCTGGACTGGCGCTGCGACTGGATCGCCCCAGGCATCGCCGAACGCCTGGTGCGCGAAGGTCATCAGGTGCAACTGGCTGTCAATGGCACTCACTGCGGCGAGAGCCTGCCGCTCTACGTGCGTGACCAGATGGCCGGCGAACTGCACCGCCTGGGTATCCCCATCACCCCCTACGCCCGCCTCTATGGCACCGACGACAACACCGTGTACTTGCAGCACACCGCCAGTGGCGAACCCATGATCTTCGAACAGATCGACACCCTGGTGCTGTGCCTCGGTCACCAGCCTGTCGACACCCTGGCCCAGGAGCTGGCCGGGCTGGTCGAAGTACGGCGCATCGGCGATTGCCTGGCTCCACGAACCGCTGAAGAGGCAATCCATGACGGCCTGGCGGTTGCCTGGTCGCTCTGAGGCTGGTCATACTCCCGGTTTTTACCGATGGACCGACCCTCGATGAGCCAGCGCCCCCTCGTCCCGCAACTCGCCGAAGGCGGTGCCGCCGCGCCGCAGTTCCTCGGCACCCGCATCCGCGGCCTGCGCAAGCGCCGCGGCATGACCCTGGCGGAACTGGCCCGCCTCAGCGAGTTGACCGCTGGCTACATCAGCCAGCTGGAACGCAACCTGTCGTACCCCTCGATCCCGGCGCTGTTCAACATCGCCCGCAGCCTGGGGGTGACCATCCAGTGGTTCTTCGCCAGCGAAGCCAGCACCGCGCCCGAGGACCAGGGCTTCGTGGTGCGCAGGCAAAGCCGTCTGAGCGTGCATTACGAAGATGGCGTGGTCGACCAGTTGCTCACCCCGCAGCCCAACCGCCAGCTGGAGATGCTGCATTCGCGCTTCCCGCCGGGCGCCTACAGCCAGGAGAGCTACAGCCACGAAGGCGAGGAAGCCGGGTATGTGTTGTCAGGGCGTTTCGAACTGTGGGTGGGAGAGCGCCACTTCCTGCTCGATGAAGGCGACAGCTTCAGTTTTCCCAGCCAGGAGCCGCACCGCTATGGCAACCCTGGCGAGGTGGACACGGTGGTCATCTGGGTGATCACGCCGCCCACCTTCTGACCGCTGGCCTGCGCCTGACCGTCATTTTTCATTCACACCGCTGTCGTAATCTGCCGGACATATCTGTGCCTCAAGGATCCCGGCATGCCCCGCCCGCTCGCTCTTCTGCTCTGCCTGCTGCCCCTGCTGGCTCAGGCGGAGCCAGCCACACTGCGTATCCAGGGCTCCAACACCATCGGCGCGGCGCTGGGCCCTGCGCTGGTGCGTGGGCTGCTGCAAAGCCAAGGTGCGCAAGACATCCGCAGCGAGCGCGGGAAACAGCCCAACGAGACTGATATCCGTGCCCGCGACGCCCAGGGTCAGCCATTGCTGATCACGATCGCCGCCCATGGTTCCAGCACCGGCTTCAGTGCCCTGGACAGTGGCGAAGCCGACCTTGCCGCCGCCTCGCGCCCGATTTCCGACCAGGAAGTGCTGCGACTGCAGCGCCTGGGCGACCTGCGCAGCGCGGCCAGCGAGCAGGTGATCGGCCTGGACGGCGTTGCGGTCATGGTGCACCCCGACAACCGCCTGCAGCAGTTGAGTACCGCGCAACTGGCCCAGGTCTTCTCCGGCCAGATCCAACGCTGGGAACAACTCGGTGTAGCGGGCGGCCCCATTCACCTGTACGCCCGTGACGATCGCTCCGGCACCTTCGAAACCTTTCGCGCGCTGGTACTGCAACCACGGGCACTGGAGCTCTCGCCACGGGCCAAACGCTTCGAATCCGGCGATGCCTTGGCCGAACGGGTCAAGGCCGATCCCGCGGCCATCGGTTTCAGCAGCCTGACCACAGTGCATGGCGCCAAGCTGCTGGCCATCGCCGAAGGCGATGCACCGGCCCTGTTGCCAACCGCCGCTGGCGTGGCCAGCGAAGACTATCCGCTGTCGCGGCGGTTGTTCTTCTACCTGCCGGCCCAAGCGACCGACCAGGCCAGGGCGCTGGCTGAATTCACCCAGGGCCCTGCCGGGCAGGCCATTGTCGCCGCTCAGGGTTTCGTCTCGCAGCAGGTCAAGGCAGTGCCGGTCGCAGTGCAGGCCGAGATGCCCGCGCAATACCGTGCCCTGGCTGCGGAGGCCCGGCGGCTGAGCGTCAACTTCCGCTTCCAGGAGGGCAGCGCCAGCCTCGACAACAAGGCCCTGCGCGATGTGCAGCGGGTCAGCGACTACCTGCGCCAGGTCGGCAAGCTGCGTGACAAAGCGGTACTCGTGGGCTTTGGCGACCCCAAGGAAACGCCCGGCCGCGCCGCCCTGCTCTCGCGCCTGCGCGCCATGGCCGTGCGCCGTGAACTGGCGCGCAGCGGCGTGGAGATCCGGGATGTCACCGGCATGGGTGATGAACTGCCGGTAGCCGACAACGACCTGGAACAGGGGCGCCTGCGCAATCGCCGGGTGGAGGTGTGGGTCTACTGACCCGCCTGGCGCTTGCCCCAGGAGGCGCGATGCGCGTACCGTGCCGGGCATTCCCGTGCAGGAGAACCGTCGCGTGTCCCTCAAAGCCCTGCGTACCCTGGTCACCATCGCCCGCCACGGCACCTTCGCCCGCGCCGCCGACCTGCTGAGCCTGACCCCTTCGGCGGTAAGCCTGCACATCAAGACACTCGAAGACGAACTGCAAGTGCCGCTGTTCGACCGCAGCCGTCGCCAGGTGATACTCACCGAAGCCGGGCAACTGGCCGTAGCGCGCGCCGAAAGCATTCTCGCCGCCTACGACGAGCTGGCCGATACCCTGGCCAGCGGCCCGAGCCTGCGTGGACGCCTGCGTATCGGTGCGATCCATACCGTGCTCGCCCGGCGCCTGCCGAAGGCGCTGGTGTGGATCAAGGCGCACCATCCGCAACTGCACATCAGCGTGGTCTCGGGCATGTCCGCGGAACTTGCGCGGCGGATCGAGGACGGTGAGCTGGACGCCGCCATTACCACCGAACCGGTCAGCCCCTACCCGCAGAGCCTGCAGTTCAGCCCGCTGTTCTCCGACCGTTTCTGGGCCGTCGCCAGCCCCGACCTGGCCGGGCAAAGCCTGGCGCAACTGCTCGCCAACCAGCCGTTCCTGCGCTTCGACAAACGCGCCTGGGCCGGTCGGCAGATCGAACAGGAACTGCGTCGCCAGCATTTGCAGGTCAGCGAGCAGATGGAGCTGGACAGCCAGGAAGCCCTGGCACGCATGGCTGCAATGGGCCTCGGGGTGGCGATCATCCCGATGAGCGACGACGACCTGCAACGGCTGCCGCCCGCCACGGTGCTGCCTTTTGGCGAGCCGCAACTGAGCCGCCACGTGGTGTTGCTGGAACATGAAAAGAGCCAGCGCCGTCACCTGAGCGCGGTACTCAGGACCGCCCTGGGCAGTTGATCAGGCAACTGCTTACGACCATGCAGTTTTTCTCAACGGTGAATGCAGAAAACAACGTTTTTTTCTGCTGACTCACCTCGCTAACCTGTGCCGGTACCCGACCACGGAACCGCGACCATGCTGCCTCTGCTCCTCACCACCCTGGTGCCCATCATCCTGCTGATCGCCCTGGGCACTCTGTTGCGGGTGCGCGGTTTTCTCGCGGAGGGTTTCTGGCCCGGCGCCGAGCGCCTGAGCTACTACGTGCTGCTGCCCTCACTGTTCCTGCATGGCCTGGCCACCGCCAACCTGGATGGAGTACCGGTGTTGGGCATGGTTGGGGTGCTGATGCTCTCGACCCTCGCAGGCGCGCTGCTGCTGGTGCTCTACCAAGGCGCGGCAGCCCATGATGGTGCTGATTTCACCTCGGTGTTCCAGGGTGGCATACGCTTCAACAACTACATTGGCGCGACCCTGGCGGCGGGCATCTACGGCAGCGCCGGCATCGCCCTGGCGGCCGTGGCCAACGCGGCGATCGTGCCGCTGGTCAATCTGCTTTGCGTACTGGTATTCGCCCGTTTCAGTGCTCGCCACAGCTCGCCACTGACCGTGCTGCGGGCGATCTTCGCCAATCCGTTGATCGTAGGTTGCGCGGGTGGCCTGCTACTGCGGGTCACCGGGCTTGGCCTGCCGGCGGGGCTGGAGCCGACGATCAAGGCCCTTGGCCAGGCCGCCCTGCCCCTCGGCTTGCTGTGCGTCGGAGCGGCATTGGGCGGCGCGCGGATGGGCCAGCAGGTCAAGCCCCTGGTGGCCGCCTCGGCGTTCAAGTTCCTGGTCATGCCACTGACCACCTTCGGCCTGTGTCGCCTGCTCGGCCTCAGCGGCCAGGCCGCCGTGGTGGCCGTGCTGTTCCAGGCGCTGCCCACCGCATCGTCGTCCTACGTCATGGCCCGGCAGATGGGGGGCAACGCGCCGCTGATGGCGACCATCATCGCCTTGCAGACCGTCGCCGCAGCCGTCACCCTGCCATTGATGCTGAGCCTCACACTGAGTTGAAACCACTGGCTAGAATGTAATCAGCTCACTGACGCGGAAGCCCGATCATGCGCCACCCGTGGATGGTCATCAGCCTGTTCCTGGCCCTGCCCGCAGGCCCGTTGCATGCCGCCGACAGCGCCAAGGCCGCAGTCGCTGAAGACAAGGCCCAGGCGCTGGAACAGAAAGTGGTAAACGACTCCCCGCCACCCAAGGCGCCGGAGAAGATCACCCCCACCGAGGTGCAGGCCGTGGATCCGGCCGGGCAAGCGCCGCTGGACGACAGCATCACCTGCCTTGCCCGCACCCTCTACTGGGAGGCCAAGGGCGCTGACGAGCAAGACATGAGCGCAGTGGCCAGTGTAGTGCTCAACCGCCTGGGCAAGGACGGCTTCCCCGACACCATCTGCGGCGTGGTCAAGCAAGGCGTCGAGAGCAAGAGCTGCCAGTTCTCCTGGTGGTGTGACGGGCGCCCTGACCAGGTCGAGGAAAAGGAGCGCTACGAGGTCGCCAAGGAAATCGCGCGCAAGGCATTGAACCAGCAGCTGCAGGACAGCACCGCGGGGGCGCTGTACTTCCATGATCGCACTGTGCGGCCAGATTGGGCCAAGGCCTATCGGCGCACAGCGCAGACCACGCATTTCATCTTCTACAAGCCCAACCAGGCACTGGCGCGATAGCGAGGCGACGGGCCATCAGAAATCGATGGTCCCGGAGAACTTGACCAGCCGTGGGTCGCCCTGGGTCAGATAACCGCCGTTGGCCGAGGCCCAATAGTTCTTGTCGGTCAGGTTTTCCACGTTCATGCGCAAGGTGATGTCTTTTTCCTGCACCTTGAAGCGATAGCGCGCGCCCACGTCGAATCGGTTCCAGGTCGGCAGGCTGAGGGTGTTGGCCGGGTTGGCGTACTGCCCGCCGGTGCGCAGCATGCGGGCATTGAGCGCCACGCCGTCGAGCCCAGGCACATCCCAGTCGACGCTGGCATTGAGCTGGAAGGTCGGGACCCCCACCGCTTTGTTGCCATCGTTGGTGCCGTTCTGGGTGTTCTTCAGCTCCGTGTCCATGCGCGTGCCACCGGCCATCAGGCGCAGGCCCGGCACCGGCTCGCCAAATACGCTGAGCTCGATCCCCTTGTTGACCTGCTCGCCGTCCTGCACATAGAGGTTGCCCTGCACGTAGCCATCGGTGGGCCGCTCGATACGGAACACCGCCAGGTTGGCACCGTAGGTCTGGCGGTCGAACTTGATGCCCGCCTCGATCTGCTTGGTCTTGGCCGGTGGGAACACCTCACCGACGTTGACCACCTGGCCCGACGCCGTGGCGCCCTGGGCCAGGCCCTGGATGCTGTTGGCGTACAACGAGACCGACGGGTTGAGCTTGTAGACGATGCCATACACTGGTGTGGTGACCGCTTCGTCGTAGAACGCAGTGCGCCCGGCGTCCACACCCGTGCCGCGGTAGGCATAGCCTTCGACACGCAGTTGCTGGCGGCGTACGCCAGCGGTGAGGAGCAGCGTGTCGTCGAACAGCCCCACGGTATCGGACAGCGCCAGGCTGCGGTTGCGGGTCTTGCCGGTCACACCTGGGTCGTCGAGCATGCCGCCGACCAGCGTAGGCGTTGTCGGTTTGGGCAGTGGGCTGGTGTTGTAGATATTCGTGTTCTGCGAACTGTAGAAGACGTAGGCGTTTTCCTGCTGGGTCCAGATGCTCGCGGCACCGAGATTCAACTGGTGGCTCACCGGGCCCGTCTGGAAGCGGCCGTTGATCCCGGCCATCAGGCTGGTGTTGTCTTCGTTGTGCGGGATCTGCGAGCCGCCGATGGTCGCGGCGCCCGTGGCAGCGTTGGTGAGGACCGGCGTGCCATAGAAACCGTTCTCGCGGGTGTGCTTGACGCCCCCGCTGATGTAGCCGCTCCAGTTCTCGTTGAAATCGTAGTCGCCGCGCAGCATGCCGAAGGTATCCTCGGTCTCGGTCCACGACCAATCCTGGCCGTAGTTGTGATCGGCGCTCGGCGCACGCGGGATGCTGGTCACCGCCGAGCCCAGGCGCACCGAGTTGCGCAGGTGATTGACGCGCTGCTTCTGGTAACCGATGTCGGCCGACAGGCGCAGTTGGTCACCACGGTAGTCCAGGCCTGCGACGAACAGCTTGCTGCGTTGGTCCTGGTCGTCCACGGCGGTTTCGCCTTCACGCTGGGACAGGTTCAGGCGCGCGCCGAAACGGTTGTCTTCACCGAAACGCTGGCCGATGTCCAGGTGTTCGCCGATGCGCCCATCGCTGCTGATGTCCTGGGTATAACGGCGAGTCGGCGTGTCGCCGGCGCGCTTGGGCTGCAGGTTGACGTTGCCACCAAGGCCGGTGCCAGTGGGGCTGGCGCCGTTGAGGAACGCATTGGGGCCCTTGAACAGCTCGACCCGCTCTACCGCGTCGGTGGAGATCATCTGCCGTGGCAGCACGCCGTACAGGCCATTGAACGACACGTCGTCGCCGCTCAACGGCAGGCCGCGGATCACGAAGACCTGGGACTGGTTGCCAAAGCCGAACGACTGGCGCACCGAGGGGTCATTGAGCAGCACATCACCAATATCCTCGGCCTGTTGATCCTCGATCAACTGCGAGGTGTAGCTGGTCATGGTGAACGGCACGTCCATCATGTCCTGGTTGCCCAGCACGCCCATCTGCCCGCCACGGGCCAGCTGCCCACCTGCGAAGGCCTCCGGCAACTGGGTGCGAGGCGCCTTGACGGCATCGGCGTTGATCGCGGTGGCGTCGAGCTCCAGCGGCGCATCAGCGGCATGGGCGGCTACGCCAAGGGAACAGCAGAGGGCGAGCAGGGTCGGACGAAAAGGACAGGAACGTGCCATGAAAGGCTCCCGATAAAGTGAATGGAGCGCCTTCCTGGCATGCATGATTGCGATTGAGTCGTGTTTATAATGGATATTGCGAATTATTTCCAATCAATTGCACTTTTTCGCCCTTCGCCGGTCTACTGCCTCTTTTGCCGCAACAATCGGTTGTCGGTGGTTTACTGCAACGCACAGACGAGGCCAAAAGCCTGCAGCTTGTGTAGGATGGGCAGCGCCAACACGAGGTCGCTGCCAGTCATAGGGAGATTCTTGATGCGCGTCCTGTCATCTGTTGCCTGCCTTGGCGCCCTGTCACTCGGCCTGGTCATTTCCACCAGTGCCCTGGCGATCAGCGGCGACGAAGCGCAACTGATCGAGTCGATCAATGCCTACCGCAGCCAGGCCCAGCGCTGCGGCGACGCAGGTTCGCTGGAGTTGCCGCCGCTCAATAGCGACACCCGCCTGGCGCTGTCGCCGGAAGGCACCCGCGACCTGCAGCAGGCCATGACCCGTGCCGCCTACCCCATGGTCAATGTCCAGGCCATCAGCTTGTCCGGGCCACGGGATGCCAAGGCGGCGATGAGCGCCATCGAAGAAAGCTTCTGCCAGGTGGTGCTCGACCCGCAGTTCGTGGATATCGGTGTCAGCCAGGAAGGCCGCGACTGGCGCATCGTGCTGGCACGCCCGCTGCTCAGCGGGCGCCTCGGCGACTGGCAAGCCGAAGGCCAGAAACTGCTGCAGGAGGTCAACGCCGCGCGCAAGATACCGCGCCAATGCGGTGGGCAGCCTTTCGCAGCAGCAGCGGCCCTGAGCTGGAATACCACGCTGGCCGGTGTCGCCGCCAACCACACGCGGGCGATGGCCAACCAGAACTTCTTCGACCACATCGACCGCGACGGCCGCACGCCGGGTGATCGGGCCGAGCTTGCCGGCTATCTGTATCAGCAGATCGGCGAAAACATCGCTGCCGGCCGCGATACGCCACGCAAGGTGGTCGATGGCTGGCTGGCCAGCCCTGGCCACTGCGCAACGCTGATGAACCCGGATTACCGCGAATTGGGCGCAGCTTATGCCGTAGATCCCAAGAGCGATGCGGGGATCTACTGGACGGCATTGTTCGGGTCGCCGCAGTGAGACGGATGCATGGGGCCGCTGCGCGCCCCATCGCGGGTCAAGTCGGAGCGCCGCCCCCCCGCTCCTGCAGATAGGATCAAGGGTGCCTCGCCCCGCCATCAGACTGGTCAAATGGCGCGCAGCGTCTTTACTTAACGCTACGACCCTCAGGAACGGTGCAGCCTATGAAGATCGTAGTCACCAGCATCCTCGTCGACGACCAGGCCAAGGCTCTGGCTTTCTATCATCACGTTCTGGGCTTCCAGCCCAAACACGACATCCCGATGGGCCAGTACCGCTGGCTCACCCTCACCTCCCCCAACGACCCCAATGGTGTCGAGCTGCTGCTCGAGCCCGATGCCCATCCGGCTGCCAAAACCTACAAGGCCGCGCTCAAGGCCGACGGCATCCCGGCCACTTCCTTCGCCGTGCGTGACATCCAGGCCGAGTACACGCGCCTGTGCGCCGGCGGCGTGCAGTTCACCCAGCCGCCTACGCCCATGGGGCCTGTCACCGTGGCGGTGTTCGACGATACCTGTGGCAACCTGATCCAGATCGCCCAACGCCATTGATCACAGCGGACTGCCGGCAGAGGCGACAGCCCTCACGGCATCCGCTACATTCTGTTTACCCGCCAGCGCACATAGAACAAGGAAAATCCGATGCGCTACGAATTCAGCGAAGTCCTGAACGACCTGGTCGACTATTTCCTCGTCGGCGACATACAGCGCCTGGCGCGTTTCAAGGATGACAACGCGCTACCCGACGACCTTGCCCACGAATTCACCCACCCCCGCACCGACACCGACAGCGGCGACCGCGCCGTGCTCGAAGGCGTGGTACTGCCCCTGGCAGGCATCGATAACCTGCCCTACCGCATCATCTTCAGCCTCGACGAACGAACCCCGGCCCTGCTCGAAGCCGGCAGTCGCGTGGCACACCGCCGCGCAGGCTACGTGCTGCACGTGGAGAACCGCGCGCTGATGCTGTTCACCTGGCGCATGCTGCAGCACTTCACCAACAAGACCCTTGGCGACTTCATGGCCCGCTACCAGGTGCCGGGCCGACCGATGATCGAACTCGACAACGGCTGGTACCAGGTCGAGGTCCTTGCCGGCGCAGTAGTACGTGACGGGCTGTACGAGCCGGCGTTCGAGTTCCTGCTCAGTCGCACCCACTGCCACCGGCCAGCCCCCGATATCGACATTGGCTATCGCTTTTCGCTGGGCGGCGAAGTGCCCTCCGTCATCCCGCACTGATCCACCGCTCACCACGCCCCACCCTCGGCGAGCCCCTGCAGGCGCCGGTAGTCGCGCAGCACGTTGGGCACATAGCGCCGGGTTTCGGCAAAGGGCGGCACCACGCGACCACGGCTGATCACCGCGTCAGGCCCGGCGTTGTAGGCTGCCACGGCCAGGGTGATGTCGTTGTCGAACAACCTGAGCATGCGCTTCAGGTAACGCGCCCCGCCCTGCACATTGTCTTTGGGGTCGAGGACGTCCTTGACCCCCATCTCCCGGGCGGTATCGGGCATCAACTGCATCAATCCGGCAGCCCCCTTGGCCGAGCGGGCCTTGGGGTTGTAGCCGGACTCGGCCTTGATCACGGCATGCAGCAACGCCTGGGGCACTTCATGCAGGCGGGCCGCATCCGCTACCAGGTCAGCGTAGGGGCGCCCAGTCAACAGTTGCGCCTCCAGAGGGCCGGCCTGGGGGCGGGTCTCGCTGATGACCCGCTCATACTGGCGCCCCGGTCGATGCACGTTGGACAGCACGTAGGTGCCACCCGCGCCGATGGAGATGTACACGTCAGCCTGGGCCGCACCTGCCAGCAGCCCGATCAAGCCAAGGATGAGTCCACGCATGTCGCTCGTCTCCCCGCCGTGCCCCCCGATGTGGGGGAAATGCCCCGAAAAACCTGGGCCCTGCAGCTCTCACGCAAGCAGCGTGCCGCTTGCCTGAGCCGCATGCCACAAGGCCGCAAGGCAGACGTGCACGGCTGTTGCATGGGGGCCTGTACACGCATCGGAGGGCATCGCCATGCAGCGCCGCATTCGCACACAACGTGGTTTCACCCTGCTCGAACTTCTGGTGGTGCTGGTGGTGCTCGGCCTGCTGGCCGGCATCGTCGCGCCCAAGTACTTCAGCCAGCTCGGCCGCTCCGAAGCCAAGGTTGCCCGGGCGCAGATCGAAGGGCTGGGTAAGGCACTGGACCTGTACCGCCTCGAGGTGGGCCACTACCCCAGCAGCGAGCAGGGTTTGCAGGCGCTGGTCACCGCCCCCGGTGGCGAGGCGCGCTGGTCCGGCCCTTATCTGCAGAAGGCCGTGCCCCAGGACCCTTGGGGCCGCCCTTACATCTATCGTCAGCCGGGTGAGAACGGTGGCGAGTACGATCTGCTGTCGATGGGCAAGGACGGCCAGCCCGGTGGTGACGGCGAAAACGCCGAAGTCACCAGTTGGCAGTGAGGGCATTCGCCATGCGCTACAGCCTCAAGGCCCTCGGCAGGCAGGGTATCGTGCAAATGCAGGTCGAAGCTGAGGATGCCGAGCATGCCCGGCGCCAGGTTCAGGACCAGGGGCTGCGGGTAGTGAGCCTGCAACGCCAGGGGTTGTCCTGGTCGCATGGCAACTGGCGGCGCGCCCAGCCCTTCGACCTGGTGCTGTTCAGCCAGGAGCTGGGGACTCTGCTCGACGCCGGCCTGCCCCTGATCGATGCCCTGGAAAGCCTGGCGCAAAAGGCGCCGAACGCCCCGGCGCGCAAGGTGCTTGGCCAACTGGTGAGCCAGCTGTACGAAGGCCGTTCGCTGTCCCAGGCGCTGGCCCAGCAGCCCCGGATCTTCCCCGGGCTCTATGTGGCGCTGGTGCAATCCAGCGAGCGCACCGGAGCCCTGGGTGATGCCCTCGGCCGCTATATCAGTTATCGCCAGCGCCTGGACCTGGTGCGCCAGAAGCTTGTGGGCGCGTCGGTCTATCCCTTGTTGCTGTTGTTGGTCGGCGGGGGGGTCGTATTGTTTCTGCTCGGCTATGTGGTGCCGCGCTTCAGCCTGGTGTTCGAGGGCATGGGCAGCGAACTTCCGTGGCTGTCGCGGGTGCTGATGAAGGTCGGCCTGTTTCTGCATGCCCAGCAACTGCCCTTGGGGCTCGGCACACTGACAGGCATCCTCACCCTGGTGCTGCTGCGCCGCCACCCGCGTGTGCGCCGCGTTGCCAACCGCCAACTGCAGCGCCTGCCGGCCTTGCACCAGCGCTTGCTGATGTACGAGCTGGCGAGGTTCTATCGTTCGCTGGGGATCCTGCTGCAGGGTGGGATTCCGATCCTGACCGCAATGGGGATGGCGCGCGGACTGCTCGGCAGCGTTGCAGGCGAAGGGCTGGAGCGTGCGGCGCGGCAGGTGGGCGAAGGGCTAGCCTTGTCGGCGGCGCTGGAGGCTGGCGGGCTGGTCACGCCGGTGTCGCTGCGTCTGCTGCGGGCGGGGGAGCAATCAGGGAACCTGGGGCAGATGCTCGAACGTTGCGCCGATTTCCATGACCAGGAGATCGGTCGTTGGGTCGAGTGGTTCGTGCGCTTGTTCGAACCACTGCTGATGACCTTCATCGGGCTGCTGATCGGGCTGATCGTGATCCTGATGTACATGCCGATCTTCGAGTTGGCCTCGAGCATTCATTGAGCGGGGCACAACGCCGATATCAATAGTCGAAGCGCTCCACCGCCCGCCGCCGCTCGTTGTCGTCACGTCGGTCGTACCCTGCGGTGGTCTGGATGTTCACATGGTGGGCAAGCTTCTGGGCAATCGACAGGTCGTGCTCCTCGATCACCCGGGTAATGAACGCCCTGCGAAAATCGTGCGGCATGATCTTCGCCCCCACCTGCGCGCCACGCTGGCGGGCGATGTAGTAGATCGCATGCTTGGTGATGCGCGCACGGGTGATATGGCTGCCCCGGCGAATCCGGTTGAAGAGGAAGGGATCGTCCGCCGCGCCCTCCGGCAACTGCGCGCGGCGCAGATCGAGCCAGGCCTGCAGCTTGTCGAAGGCCCAGGCCGGGGCGTACTTGACCAGTTGCCGATTGCCCTTGCCCAGCACCTGCAGGCTGTGTTCGTGGAAGTCGACATCGCACAAGTCGATGTCCACCGACTCGGACTTGCGCATCCCGGTGCCGTACAGCAAGGCGATGATCGCCGCATCGCGCACACCTTGCGGCCGCGGATCGGCAGCGCAGACTTCCATCAGCTCACGGATCAGGCTGCGTCGCAGGTTGCGCCCGGGTGGCAGGCGCGTGCCGCTCGCAGGCTTGACCTCGCGAATCCTGAGTAGATGCTCGTGGTCGATCAGCCCCTGGCGCCAGGCCTCATTCATCACCCCGCGCACCGCGTTGACGTACAGCGAAGAGGTATTGGGTGCAAAACCATCGGCACGCAAGGCTGCCACCAGGGCAATGACGTGGCCAGGTTCGATCAGGTGCCAGGGCACCGCGGCGATGTCGCAATCGGCGAACCCCAGCCGGTCGGCGGCATCCTGGAGGATATAGCGCATGGTCAACTGGCTGGAGGGCGCCAGGCGTGCCAGGTACTGCAGCAAGGGATTGTGCAGGGAATCGGTCAAAACGTGGATCCTGTAGCGTGAAACGAGTCATCACCTTGATACACAAGGCTTTTATCGATGGCGAACGCGGATGGTACCTGATGATCGACCACGGATCGAACGCGCGGCGACACAACACCACCTGGTGCAGGCTAAAGTGGAAGACAACCCAGACCACCGCCGAGCGCCCATGGCTTTCCACCGCCTGACCCGAACCCACCCACGCCTGAGCCTTGCCACGCTTGTTGGCCTGCTCGGCGGCTGGCTGATCCCCGCAGACGACTGGACGCAGCGTTTTCTCGCAGGCTGGAACCTCGGTGTCTGGCTGTACCTGGCGCTGGTGCTGTGGCTGACCTGGCGCGCTACATCCCAAACCGTGCGCAAGGTCGCCAATGTCGAGGACGAAAACGCAGGCCTGGTCCTGTTCACCGTCTGCATTGCAGCCATTGCCAGCCTGGTCGCCGTGACCCTGCAACTGGCGTCCAGTCGCGGCCTGCACGGCAGCGCGCAGGCCCTGCACTACCTGTATACCGGCCTGACCGTGGCCGGATCCTGGCTGTTGATCGGCTGTATCTTCAGCCTGCACTACGCGCGGCTGTTCTACACCGACAGCCACAAGGAGCCCCCTCTGCGCTTCGCCGATGGCGAACGCAACCCCGATTACTGGGACTTCCACTATTTCTCCTTCACCCTCAGTGTCGCGGTCCAGACCTCGGACATAGGCGTGGCCAGCCGAGCCATGCGCCGGGTGGTGCTGGCCCACTCCCTGGTCAGTTTCGTGTTCAACACCGCAATCCTGGGTTTCACCATCAATATCGCCGCCGGTCTGCTCAGTTGACCGCTGGTCCGAAAGCGCAGGTCGGTCAGGTTCGCGCCCGTTGCTCGCCAAGCCACGCGGAAAACGTTTGCCCCCATGGACGCCCGTGATTTGCCGGAGCCACGTGGATGTGACCTGTGTCATGCATTCGCCGATTTGTCATCTTCGCTGCGCGACACTGGCGCCGTAGCTGCTATGTTTAAGTTTCGCTGTCCCCCCTGCCCTTCACGACAAAGCCAGGCACAGGGTTCAGCGACCAGGCGCCCGAACACCCGGAAATGGAGGCTGGCATGAACAAGATGACGTTCCCCAACGCCTGCCAGGTGATGCGCTGGCATTTCCACCCGCTGGGCTTCGAGGCCAGCATGGATGCACCACGCAGCATGGTCGCGCGCTTGTTCGACCGGGCCACTGGCGAAACCCTGCTGGCCATCGCCGGCATTCCCTGCGCCGCGATCATGGCCGCGGCAGATGTGGAGCGCATCATCGAGGCAGTCGAAGCCGAGATGGACGCCTTCAACCCCTTCCCTACCCTGCGCGACGCGGGTTAGCCGTTCTCGCCCTGCGTCAGCCGTTGCATGAACTGCTCGGCCGGTACCGGCTGACCCAGCAAGTAGCCCTGCAGCGAATCGCAGCCCAGGCGGGTCAGGAAGTCCTGCTGACGATCGGTTTCAACGCCCTCGGCAACGATCCGCAAACCCAATGCCTGCCCCAACGCAACGATCGCCGAAACGATCGCAGCATCGTCGCTGTCATGCTCGAGGTCGCGGACAAAACCGCGGTCGATCTTCAGCTCGTTCGCCGGCAGGCGCTTGAGGTACATCAGGCTGGAATAGCCCGTCCCGAAGTCGTCGATGGACAAATCGACGCCCATGTCCGACAAGCGCTGCAACACCGTCAGGCTGGCATCGGCATCGCGCATGGCGGTGGTTTCGGTGATTTCCAGGGTCAGGCGGTTGGCCGGCAGGCCGTTGTCGGCCAAGGCTCGCGAGACACTGTCAACCAACCCTGAATGGCAGAACTGGATGGCCGACAGGTTCACCGCGATGCGCCAGTGTCCATGGCCCTGATCCAGCCACTGGCGCATCTGCCGGCAGGCTTCGCCCAGCACCCATTCGCCGATGGGGATGATCAGGCCGGTCTTCTCCGCCAGGCCGATGAAACGGTCCGGCAGCAACAGCCCTTGCTGCGGGTGCTCCCAACGCAACAAGGCCTCGGCACCGATCGGCGTACATTGGTGCGCTTCGAACTTGGGTTGGTAATACAGCCGGAACTGGTCATGCTCGAGCGCCGCGCGCAGGTCCTGCAGCAATTGCAGCTGCTGGCGGGCGTTACTGTTCATCGAGGTGTCGAAAAAACTGTAGCCGTTCTTGCCCGCGCTCTTGGCGTGATACATGGCCGCATCGGCATTGCGCAGCAGTTCGTGCTGGTCCTGGCCATTACCCGGGTAGAGCACGATACCCAGGCTTGCCGACAATTGCAGGTCGTGCTCTGCAACACGAAATGGCCTGGCTACCAGGTTGACCTGTTTGTCCGCCACGCCCACAGCATCGTCCGGTTCCTGCAACTCGACCAGCAGGACGAACTCGTCACCACCAATCCGCGCCAAGGTGTCCTGGCTATGCAGATGTCCACGCAGCCGCGCAGCCACCGCCTTGAGCAACTGGTCGCCAACATGGTGACCAAAGGCATCGTTGACCGGCTTGAACCCGTCCAGGTCGATGAACATCAGCGCAAAGCAACCACCTTGCTCTGCCACCTTGGCCATGGCCTGCTCGATACGGTCGGCCAGCAAGGTGCGGTTCGGCAGCCCGGTCAGGGTGTCGTGCAGGGCCAGTTGCGTCAGCTCCTGGTTGGCCTGGGTCAATGAGCGCGCAAGTTCCGCGGTGCGGGATTCGAGGCGCGCGTCCAGCACCGACGTCAGCAAGGCCACCGCCAGCACCGCCAGGGTGGTGATCAGTACTGCATAGTCCAGCCAGTCACCAGACAACCCGCCGACCAGCGCACCGCAGTAACTACCCTCGGGGAAGTTGGCCGCCGCCATGCCGGTGTAGTGCATGCCGACGATGGCAACCCCCATCAGCACCGCTGCGGCACCGCGGATCTGCCGAACGTACGGCGTCTGCCTGCGCAGGCGGAAGGCAATCCATAAGGCTGCCGCCGAGGCGCCCACGGCGATGGCCAGCGAAGCACCGAACAGCGCCGGGTCGTAGTCGATCCCGGGCAGCATCTGCAAGGCAGCCATGCCGGTGTAGTGCATGCAGGCAATCCCGGTGCCCATGAACAGCGCACCCAAGCCCACCTGCGGGCAACTCAACCGCGGCTGGCTGACCAACCACAAGGCAAAGCCTGCAGATAACACGGCGATCAGCAGTGACAACGCGGTCAAGCCCAGGTCGTAGCCCAGCTCGATGGGCAACTCGAAGGCCAACATGCCGATGAAATGCATCGACCAGATGCCGATTCCCATCGCCAGCGCCCCGCCGCCCATCCACAGATACACCGCGCGTCCCTTGGCGGTGGCGATGCGGCCTGCGAGGTCGAGTGCGGTGTAGGACGCCAGGATGGCCACGCACAGCGAGATCAACACCAGCGAAGAGGAGTAGCTACCTGTCAGCATTTCAAGTTCCGGCAGAGGGCGAGGAAGGGCCCGGAAAAGGCGGAGGATTTTACGCGAACAGGGAGGAAAGGCACGGGATTTTGCGGGGACTACAGGGTGGAAGATCCCGCGGTCGGTTACGCACGGTGCCGACGCTATCGCGGGCTTGCCCCGCGATAACGCCGGCACTGCAACCTTACTGTTTGTCAGCCTCTGCGAACGCCGGCCCCGCTTCCCAGCCGCCGCCCAATGCCGCGATCAACTGCACGCTGGCCACCAGGCGCCCCTGCAGCAGATTCAGCACACTGCGTTCGTTGCTCAGCGCCGTCGTCTGCACGTTCACCACATCCAGATAGCCGATCAATCCGGCACGGTACTGGTTCTCGGTCAGGCGCAACGATTCACGGGCAGCATCCAGCGCTTCCTGGCGTACCACCGCTTCGTCGGCATACACCTTCAACTGCACCAGGTAGTTCTCGACCTCCTTGAAGCCATCGAGCACCGTCTGGCGATACTGCGCTACGGTCTGGTCGTAGACCGCCACGGTGCGGTCCACCTCGGCGCTACGCTTGCCAGCGTCGAACAGGGTCAATGCCAGTTGTGGCCCGACCGACCAGTAGCGATTCGGCAGCTCGATCCAGTTGTTGAAGCTGCTGCTCGAATAGCCGCCATTCATGCTCAACGACAGATCGGGGAAATAGGCCGCGCGCGAGACGCCGATGTTCGAGTTGGCGGCCATGACCTTGCGTTCGGCCGAGGCGATATCCGGACGACGCTCCAGCAACTGCGACGGCAAGCTCACCGGGATCGGCGGCAGCGCAGGGATATCGTTGCTGGCGGCCAGCGAGAACTCGGCCGGCGCCTTGCCCATGAGCACGGCGATGGCATTTTCATACTGGGCGCGCTGCCAGGCCAGGTCGATCAGGTCGGCCTGGGTGCTCTTGAGCTGGGTACGTGCCTGGGCGACGGCGTCCGGGCCGGCGACGCCGGCGCGGTACTGGTTCTCGTTCATCCGCAGCGAGCGCTCGTAAGCGGCCACGGTGGCTTCGAGCAAGCGTTTCTGTTCGTCGATGACCCGCAGCTGCAGGTAGTTCTGTACCAGTTCCGACTGCTGGCTCAGGCGAATCGCCGCCATGTCGGCGAGGCTGGCCTGGGCGCTGGACTCGTTGGCATTCATGGTCTCGCGCAGTTTGCCCCAGAGGTCGATTTCCCAGCTCACGCCCAACTGCGCGTTGTAGGTGTCGCGAATGCCGCTGCTGTTGTTCGACAGGCTCGAGCTGGAACTGCCAGTGCCCTGGGCTGAACGGTTCTTGCTGGTGGTGAGGTTCAGCGACGGGAACAGCGACGCCCGGCTGCTGCGTACCAGGGCCTGGGCCTGACGGTACTGCGCTTCATACTGGGCGACAGTCTGGTTGCTGCGGTTGAGTTCCTCGACCAGGGCGTTCAGGCCCTTGTCGCCATACAGCTCCCACCAGGCACCGCGGGCGATGGCATCCGAGGGGTTGGCCTGGGTCCAGCCCTCGGCCTGCTTGAACTGCGTCGGGGTGCTGACCTCGGGGCGGTGATAATCGGGGCTCAGGGTACAGGCACTGAGCATCGCCACGCACAGGCCGGCGCCAAGCAGGCGCGATCCACGGCCACGGGTCAGCAATTGCAGGGCGCGGTGCAGCGGGGTCTGGGCAAAGTTCATAGCGGGGTTTCCAGGGCGGCGTCGGTGCGCACGCCGCGCCAACGGTTGAAACGGTGGCGCGCGCGGTCCAGGTACAGGTAGACCACGGGCGTGGTGTAAAGGGTGAGGATCTGGCTGAAGACCAGGCCACCGATGATCGTCAGGCCCAGCGGCTGGCGCATTTCCGCGCCTTCGGCCTGGCTGAGCAGCAACGGCAATGCGCCGAGGATGGCGGCGATGGTGGTCATCAGGATCGGTCGCAGGCGCAGCAGGCAGGCGCGACGGATCGACTCTTCCGGCGACAGGCCTTCATTGCGCTCCAGTTGCAGGGCCAGGTCGATCATCAGGATGGCGTTCTTCTTCACCACCCCGATCAGCAGGAACAGCCCCAGCAACGAGATCAGGCTGAACTCCCCGCCGGTCACGTAAAGCGTGAGCAATGCACCAACCCCCGCCGACGGCAGGGTCGAGAGGATGGTCAGCGGGTGGATGTAGCTCTCGTAGAGGATGCCCAGCACCAGGTACACCAGAACCAGTGCACCGAGGATCATCAACGGCTGACCCTGGGCGGTCTTGGTGAAGGCGTCGGCACTGCCACCGAGCTTGGCGATCACCGACTCCGGCAGGCCCAGCTTGGCCACCTCGCGCTCCAGCGCCGCCAGGGCCTGGTCGACGCTGTAGCCCTCGGCAACGTCGAAGGAGATGTCTTCGGAGGCGAACTGCCCCTCATGGCTGACCCGATCATTGGCCAGGCTGTTCTCGTAACGGGCGATGGTCGACAGCGGCACCCGCGCACCCTCGGCCGTGATCACCTGCACCTGCTCCAGGGTGCTCGGGTCCCAGGCGTATTTGGGGTTGATCTCCATTACCACCTGGTATTGGTTGAGGCTGTCGTAGATGGTCGAAATCTGCCGCTGGCTGTAGGCGTTGTTCAGCACGGCAGTGACCATGTCCATGTCAATGCCCAGGCGCTTGGCCTGGTCGCGATCGACCACCAGGGTCACTTGCTGGGTGCCGGCACCATCGCGGGCGTCGATGGCCGTCAGCTCGGGCAATTTGCGCAAGGCCGCGGCCACCTTGGGGAACCACTCGCGCAGGGCTGCCAGATCCCCGCTTTGCAGGGTGTAGAGGTATTGCGAGGTGCTTTGATCACGCCCTCCACCGCCCAGCTGCAGGTCCTGGTCGGCCATCAGGTACAGGCGCCCGCCCGGCACCTTCGGCAATTCCTTGCGCAGACGCTCGATGACCTTCTGCGCATTTTCCTTGCGCTCGGCGATCGGTTTCAGCCGTACCAGGACGAAGGCGTTGTTGGTGCCGCTGTTACCGCCAATGAAACCAGCGACGCTCTGCACGGCCGGGTCCTTGAGCAGCGCCCGGCGGTAGATTTCCATCTTCGGCTGCATCACGGTGAACGACAGCCCGTCATCGCCCCGCACGAAGCCCTGCAACTGACCGGTATCCTGCTGCGGCATCAGGGTCTTGGGCACGATCACGTACAGGGCGACGTTGAGCACGATGGTCGCCAACAGGCTGATCAGCGTCAGCCGGCGATGACGCACGGCCCAGCCCAGGCTCTTGTCGTACCCCTCGACCATGCGTTGGTGCACCCGGTCGCTCCAGCGCTGCAAACGCGTCTGGTGTTGTGGGGCATGGGGTTTGAGCCAGCGCGAGCAGAGCATCGGCGTGAGGGTCAGCGACACCAGCAGCGACACCAGGATTGCTGCGGCCAGGGTGATCGAAAACTCCTGGAACAGCCCGCGCACGATACCGCCCATGAACAGGATCGAGACGAACACCGCCACCAGCGAAACGTTCATCGACAGCAGGGTGAACCCCACTTCCTTGGCACCCAGAAACGCAGCGCGCATGGGCTTGGCGCCATTCTCGATGTGCCGGGAAATGTTCTCCAGCACCACGATGGCATCGTCCACCACCAGCCCTGTGGCCAGGATCAATGCCATCAGCGACAGGTTGTTCAGCGAAAAGCCACACAGGTACATGACCGCAAAGGTGCCCACCAGCGACACCGGCACGGCAAGGCTCGGAATCAACGAGGCACGCAGATTACCCAGGAACAGGTACACCACCAGGATCACCAGCACCACGGCAATCAGAAGCGTGTGCTCGGCTTCCTTGAGCGTGGCCTTGATCACCGGCGAGCGGTCCATGGCGACGTTGAGCTTGACGCTGGCCGGCAGCAGCGACTGCAGGGCCGGAAGCTGGTCCTTGATCTGTTGCACGGTCTGGATGATGTTGGCGTTGGTCTGGCGGTTGACCACCAGCAGCACCGCCGCATCGTCGTTGAAGAAACCGCTGTTGTAGCGGTTCTCGACACCGTCGCTGACCTTGGCCACATCGGCCAGGCGCAGGATGGCACCGTTCTGCTGGCGGATCACCAGCGGCTTGTAGTCATCGGCCTTTTCCAGCTGGTCGTTGGCGCGTACCTGCCAGTTGCGCTCGGCATCCTCGACGAAACCCATGGGGCGGCGCTGGTTGGCGTTGGCCACGGCGGTGCGTACATCGTCCAGCGCCAGGCCATACTGGTTGAGCAACTGGGGCTCAAGCTCGATGCGCACCGCCGGCAGCGAACTGCCGCCGATCTGCACTTCCCCTACCCCACTGACCTGCGACAGGCTCTGCGAGAGGATGGTGTCGGCCAGGTCGTACAACTGCCCTTTGGACAGCACGTCCGAGGTCAGCGACAGCACCATGATCGGCGCCTGCGACGGGTTGACCTTCTTGTAGGTGGGCATGCTGCGCATGCCGCTGGGCAGCAGGTTGCGGGTGGCGTTGATTGCAGCCTGCACCTCGCGCGCCGCGCCGTCGATGTCGCGCCCCAGGTCGAAGCCGATGATCACCCGTGTCGAGCCTTGGCTTGAGCTGCTGGTCAGGGTGCTGACCCCGGCGATGCTGCCCAGCTTGCGCTCCAGCGGCGTTGCCACGGTCGAGGCCATCACCTCCGGGCTTGCGCCTGGCAGGCTGGCCTGCACCACGATGACCGGGAAGTCCATCTGCGGCAGCGGCGAGACCGGCAGCAGGCCGAAACTGACGCCACCGAGCAGCATGATCGCCAGGCTCAGCAGCATGGTCGCCACGGGCCGGCGAATGAACGGTCCGGACAGGTTCATGCCTCGGCCTGCGCGGTATCAGCGGCCGGGCGCCAGCGGCGCGCCAGGCGGTCGAAGTAGAGGTAGATGACAGGCGTGGTGAACAGCGTCAGCACCTGGCTGACCAGCAGCCCGCCGACCATCACCAGGCCCAGCGGTTGGCGCAGTTCGGCGCCGGAGCCGGTGGCGAGCATCAGCGGCAAGGCACCGAACAGCGCTGCCAGGGTGGTCATCAGGATCGGCCGGAAGCGCAGCAGCGCGGCCTGATAGATCGCCTCGCGCGGACTCATGCCTTGGTGACGTTCCGCCTCCAGGGCGAAGTCGATCATCATGATCGCGTTCTTCTTGACGATACCGATCAGCAGGATGATACCGATGATGGCGATCATCCCAAGGTCGTTGCCACTGAGCAGCAGCGCCAGCAAGGCACCCACGGCCGCCGACGGCAGGGTCGAGAGGATGGTCACCGGGTGGATGTAGCTCTCGTAGAGCACGCCGAGCACGATGTACATGGTCACCACGGCGGCGAGGATCAACAGCAAGGTGCTCGACAGCGAGGCCTGGAAGGCTTCGGCGGCGCCCTGGAAGCGGGTCTGCACACCCAGCGGCATGCCGATGTCCTGCTGCACCTGCTCGATCACCTGCACCGCTTCGCCCAACGACACGCCCGACCCGAGGTTGAAGGACATCATCACGGCGGGGAACTGGCCGATGTGCGAAATGGCCAACTGTGCCTGGCGCTGTTCGATGCGCGCCAGCGCCGAGAGGCGAACCTGCCCGCCATCGGTGGCCTTGACGTGAATCGACTCCAGCGCCTGCGGGCCAATGCTGGCCGCAGCCTGCGACTGCAGCACCACGCGGTACTGGCTGGCCTGGGTGTAGATGGTCGAGATCTGCCGCTGCCCGAAGGCGTCGTACAAGGCGTTGGTGATCTGCGCGACGGTGATGCCCAGGCGGCTGGCCATGTCGCGGTCGATCACCAGGTACACCTGCAGGCCTTTGTCCTGCAGGTCGCTGGCAACGTCGGTGAGCTCAGGGCGCTGTTGCAGGGCATGGACCAGCTTGCCGCTCCACTCGGCGAGCATGTCCGGGTCAGGCGAGGACAGGCTGAACTGGTACTGGGTGCGGCTGACCCGGTCCTCGATGCTCAGGTCCTGTACCGGCTGCATGAACAGGCGAATACCCACCAGCCGGTCGAGCTGCGGCTGCAGGCGGCTGATCACCTGGCTGGCCGTGACATCGCGCTCGGCATGGGGCTTGAGGTTGATCAGCAGGCGCCCGCTGTTGAGCGTGGCGTTGTCCCCGTCCACACCAATGTACGAAGACAGGCTCTGTACCGCCGGATCCTGCAGGATCACCTTGCTCAGTGCCTGCTGGCGCTCGCTCATGGCGCTGAACGAGATGGACTGGGGGGCTTCGGAAATGCCCTGGATCACCCCGGTGTCCTGCACCGGGAAGAAGCCCTTGGGCACGATGATGTAGAGGAACACCGTCAGCGCCAGCGAGCCCACCGCCACCAGCAAGGTCAGCGGCTGGTGCTTGAGCACCCACGTCAGGGCGTGGCTGTAGCGTTCGATCAGCCAGTCGATCCAGGCACCACTGGCGCGGTAGAAGCGGCTCTGCTCTTCTTCCTTGGGTTCGCGCTTGAGCAAACGCGCGCACATCATCGGCGTGAGCGTGAGCGATACCACCAGCGAGATCAGGATCGCCACCGCCAGGGTGATGGCGAACTCGCGGAACAGCCGGCCGACGACATCGGCCATGAACAGCAGCGGAATCAGCACCGCGATCAGCGAGAAGGTCAGCGAAATCAGGGTGAATCCGATCTGCCGGGCGCCTTTGAGCGCCGCCTGCATCGGCGTTTCGCCTTCTTCGATGTGCCGGGAGATGTTCTCCAGCATGACGATGGCATCGTCCACCACGAAACCCGTGGCGATGGTCAGGGCCATCAAGGTCAGGTTGTTGATCGAAAAGCCGGCCAGGTACATCACACCGAAGGTGCCGATCAGCGACAGCGGTACGGCGATCGACGGAATGATCGTGGCGCTGACCCGCCGCAGGAAGACGAAGGTGACCATCACCACCAAGGCGATGGCGAACAGCAGCTCGTGCTGCACATCGCGCACCGCGGCGCGGATGGTCTGGGTTCGGTCGGTGAGCACGCTGACGTCGAGGCCGGCCGGCAGGTTGTCGGTGATCGACGGCAGCATCTCCTTGATGCGGTCGACCACTTCGATGACATTGGCCCCGGGCTGGCGCTGGATGTTCAGCAGCACCGCGTGGTTTTCATTGGCCCAGGCCGCCAGGCGCTCGTTCTCGGCACCGTCGACGATCTCGGCAACGTCCTTCAGGCGCAGCGGCGCGCCGTTGTTGTACTTGAGGATGAGGTTGGCGTATTCGTCGGGCGAACGCAGCTGGTCGTTGGCATCGAGCATCGACACCCGGGTCGGGCCATCGAAGTTGCCCTTGGGCTGGTTGACGTTGGAGGCGCCGATCAAGGTGCGCACATCGTCCAGGTTCAGGCCGTTGGCGGCCAGGGCATCGACGTTGACCTTGATCCGCACCGCCTGGCGCTGGCCGCCGGCGATGCTGACCATGCCGACGCCGCTGATCTGGGCGATTTTCTGCGCTACACGGGTGTCGACCAGGTCGTTGAGCTTGGGCAGCGGCATGGTGCCGGAACTGATGGCCAGGGTCAGCACCGGGGTATCGGCCGGGTTGACCTTGTTGTACACCGGCGGGGCCGGCAGGTCGCTGGGCAGCAGGTTGCTGGCGGCGTTGATCGCAGCCTGGACCTGCTGCTCGGCAACGTCCATGTTCATGTCCAGGTTGAAGCGCAGGGTCAGCACCGAGGCGCCGCCCGAACTGGTCGAGGCCATCTGGCTAAGGCCCGGCATCTGGCCGAACTGGCGTTCCAGCGGCGCAGTGACCGCGCTGGTCATCACCTGGGGGCTGGCGCCCGGGTAGAGGGTCATGACACGGATGGTCGGGTAATCGACCTGGGGCAAGGCTGCCACCGGCAGCATCTTGTAGGCGATCAGGCCGGCCAGGACGATGGCCAGCATGCTCAGCGTGGTGGCGACCGGGCGCAGGATGAACAGCCGCGAGATGTTCATGCGCCCGCCTTGCTCGACTCACCGGTCTGGGCCGAGCCCTTGGCTTCCTGGCCTTGCAGGTGCTGGCCAGGGGTGGTCGGCACTTGCGAGCTGTCGTCGACCACCTCGACCTGGGTGCCCTCGCGCAGGCGGTCGGTGCCTTCGAGCACCAGGCGCTCGCCGGCCTTCAGGCCCTCCAGGATCACGCTGTTCTCGCCGTCGCTGGCACCAACCTTGAGTTTGCGGACATTGACCTTGTTCTCGGCGTTGACCACATAGGCGAAGGTGCCGTCGTTGCCGAACTGGATCGCCGCCGCCGGGGCCAGCACCACCTGCTTGAGGGTATCGGCCAGCAGGCGCACGTTGACGAACTGGTTGGGGAACAGGGCGAGGTCCTTGTTCTCGAAGAAACCCTTGAACTTCAGGGTGCCAGTGGTGGTGTCGATCTGGTTGTCGAAACTGCCCAGCACACCGGTGGACTGCAGCTTGCGGTCACCGCGGTCCCAGGCCTCGACCGGCAGGCGCGCGCCACTGCGGTAGCGCTCGAGCACGGTGGCCAGTTCGGTTTCCGGGAGGGTGAAGGCGACGTTGATCGGTTCGGTCTGGGTGATCACCACCAGCGCGGTGGTGTCGTTGGCCGCCACCAGGTTGCCCAGATCGAGCTGGCGCAGGCCCAGGCGACCGCTGATGGGGGCACGAATCTGGGTGAACTCCAGGTTCAGGCGTGCGTCGTTCACCGCAGCCTGGTTGGTCTTGACCAGCCCCTGGAACTGCCCGACCTGGGCTTCGGCGGTGTCCAGTGTCTGCTTGGCGATGCTGTCTTCGGCGTACAGGCCTTTATAGCGGGCCAGATCGACCTGGGCGTTCTTCAGCTGCGCCTGGTTCTGCGCCAGGGTGCCCTCTGCCTGCTGCAGGGCGATCCGGTACGAGCGCGGGTCGATCTCGGCCAGCAGGTCGCCAGCCTTGACCTGCTGCCCTTCCTTGAAGTGGATCTTGACCAGCTCACCCGCCACCCGGCTGCGAACATTGACCGTGTTGGCCGCCGTGACCGTACCCAGTGCCTTGTAGTAGAGCGGGAAGTCGCCGACCCGCACAGGTTCGACGCGCACCGGCACCGGGTCGCTGGAGGCCCCGAAGCCTGGGCGCCCGCCTTTGCCCATGCGCACGCCCTGCTCCTTGTGCGTCGGGGCAGCGGCAGGCCACAGCCACCAGGCCAGCAAGGCCACCAGCAGCAGGATCAGCAGGCCGAACAGCCAGCGACGGGGAGAACGGGAGGCAGAAGCTTGCATGGGTTGAACGAACCTTGTTCAGAGAGTGGCGACCGGGGAGATTGAACGATAAGCACTGGCATCGCTTTAGCAAAGGGCCTTTACCAGGCATTTACCATTGGCTGACGTTGCTAAAACGATGAACTTTAAATGAAAACGGCCCGGAATGGCTTCCGGGCCGGCGTAACAGTGTGTAAACCGCTGGGGCCGCACTGCGGCCCTCTGCCCGCGTTTACTTCAGAACAGCCAGAGCGGCGTCGTAGTTCGGCTCGTCGGCGATTTCCCCGACCAGTTCGGCGTGTAGCACCTTGTCGTTCTCGTCCAGTACCACAACGGCGCGGGCAGTCAGGCCGGCCAGCGGGCCGTCGGCGATGGCAACGCCGTAGTTCTCGATGAACTCACGACCACGCAGGGTCGACAGGTTCTTTACATTCTCCAGGCCTTCGGCGCCGCAGAAGCGCGCCTGGGCGAACGGCAGGTCGGCGGAGATGCACAGCACCACAGTGTTGGCCAGGTCATTGGCCTGGGCATTGAACTTGCGCACCGAGGTAGCGCAGGTCGGAGTGTCGACGCTCGGGAAGATGTTCAGCACCTTGCGTTTGCCGGCATAGTCCTTCAGCGACTTGTCGGCCAGGCCTTCGCCGACCAGGGAAAAGGCAGGCGCCTGGGCACCGACCTTGGGCAGCTCGCCCTTGACCTGAACCGGGTTGCCTTTGAGAGTCACTTGAGCCATGGCAGAAATCCTTATAGGGGTTTGAAAAGGATTCCGAGTTAATCGCTTTTAGCGTCGGGCTGCAAGCTTCGAGCAACAGGCAGGCGCGGATTGCCGCGCGCCCGCCTGCTCTGTGCGACGGCCTCAGTTCAGCAGGCCGTAGACCACCGAACTCAGGGCCACCAGGCCGATCGCCACGACGAAGAGGTTGGACATCGCGCCGCTGTACTTGCGCATCGACGGCACACGACGGATGGCGTACATCGGCATCAGGAACAGCAGCACCGCGAGGATCGGGCCGCCCAGCGACTCGATCATGCCCAGAATGCTCGGATTGAGCGTGGCGACGATCCAGCACACCACCAGCATCAGCGCCGCGACCACACGATCCAGGGCCTTGGCACCCGGGCGCAGGCCGGTCTTGACGATGATCCCCTTGAGGCCTTCGCTGGCACCGATGTAGTGGCCCAGGAACGACTTGGCGATGGCGACGAACGCGATCAGCGGCGCGGCGAAGGCGATGGCCGGATTGCTGAAGTGGTTGGCCAGGTACGACAGGATCGACAGGTTCTGCGCCTTGGCCTCGGCCAGTTGCGCGCTGCTCAGGGTCAGCACGCAGCTGAACACGAAGAACAGCACCATCACCACCATCAGCAGATGGGCACGGGCCAGGATCTGCCCACTGCGCGCGTCGGCATGCTCGCCATAACGGCGCTTCTGATCAACCGCGAAGGCCGAAATGATCGGCGAGTGGTTGAACGAGAACACCATTACCGGGATCGCCAGCCACAGGGTGTGGAGGAAGGCCGAACCAGACGGCAACTGGCCAGCAGTATCGAGAATGCCACCATTCCAGTGCGGCACCAGGTACAGGGCCAGCAGCGCCAGGGCGACGATAAAGGGATACACCAGCAGGCTCATGACCTTGACCGTGGCCTGCTCACCGCAGCGCACAATGGCCAGCAGGCCGAGGATCAGCACGAACGAGAGGATCGCGCGGGGTGGTGGCGTCATGTGCAACTGGTGCTCCATGAAGCTTGCGACCGTGTTGGTCAGCGCCACGCTGTAGATCAGCAGGATCGGGAAGATGGCGAAGAAGTACAGCACGGTGATCAGCGCACCGGCGGTGATGCCGAAATGCTCCTCGACCACCTCGGTGATATCGCCGCCCTTGCTGCCGGACAGCACGAAACGGGTCAGCGCACGGTGTGCGTAGTAGGTCATGGGGAAGGCCAGCACGGCCAGGATCAGCAGCGGCCAGAAGCCGCCGAGGCCGGCGTTGATCGGCAGGAACAGCGTACCTGCGCCGATGGCCGTGCCGAACAGGCCCAGCATCCAGGTGGTGTCTTGACGCGACCAGCTACCGAGGGTGGCTTGTTGGGTCGATTCGAAGCGTTGTTCGACGCTTTGGGCCTGCTCATTCATTCCGGGTGCAACTCCACTCGCAAGACTGCAACAGGCTGAGAGTGGCGAAATAGAAGCCTCACGCCACCTCAACCGAAAAAGAGGGGCGCGATTGTGCACTGAATAGGGGCGATTGCGAAGCCCCGTCCGAGGGACGGCACCTGTTTTGGGAAAAGGAAGCGGAACATTGTGGGAGCGGCGGTTCGCCGCTGCGACTTGCCCGCGAAGGCGTCGGTAATCTCACCTCTTTGTTTCGCGGGCAAGCCCGATCCCACAGGCCAGGCATGCCTGGCCCGGCGGATCAGCCCTGCTGCACCGCCGCAAACGCCTCGGCGACACGCTGCAGGTTGTCCGGACGCAAGCCAGCCATGCACACCCGGCCGCTGTCGATGATGTAGACACCGAATTCGTCACGCAGGCGGCGCGCCTGCTCGGCACTGAAGCCGGTGTAGCTGAACATGCCACGCTGGCGCAGGAAGAACTGGAAGTCCTGGCCTGGCAACTGCTTGGCCAGTGCATCGACCAGCCCCTGGCGCATGTCGAGGATACGCTTGCGCATGGTCTCGACTTCCGCCTGCCACTGGGCGTTCAGGCCGGCATCGCCGAGCACGCCGGCGACCAGCAGCGCACCATGGCTGGGTGGGCTGGAGTAGTTGCGGCGCACCGTGGCCTTGAGCTGACCCAGCACGCTCTGGGCGCTCTGGGCATCATCGCTGACCACCGACAGGCCCCCTACCCGCTCGCCATACAGCGAGAAGATCTTGGAGAACGAGTTGCTGACCAGGCACGGCACACCGGCACGGGCCATTTCACGGATAGCGTAGGCGTCTTCGGCCAGACCTTCGCCGAAGCCCTGGTAGGCGATGTCGAGGAACGGAATCAGCTCGCGAGCCTTGACCACCTCAACCACTTGCTGCCACTGGCTCTGGCTCAGGTCGACGCCGGTAGGGTTGTGGCAGCACGGGTGCAGCAGGACGATGCTGTGCTTGGCCAGGGTCTGCAGGCTCGCCAGCATGCCGTCGAAGTCCAGGCCGCGGGTGGCCTGGTCGAAGTACGGGTAGGTGTGCACCTTGAAGCCCGCGCCTTCGAAGATCGCGCGATGGTTGTCCCAGGTCGGATTGCTGACCCACACCTCGGACTGCGGGAAGTAGCGCTTGAGGAAGTCGGCACCGACTTTCAGTGCACCCGAGCCGCCCACAGTCTGCACGGTGGCGACACGTCCGCCGGTCACTGCCGGATGGTCGGCACCGAACAGCAGCGCCTGGATCGCCTGGCGGTAGCTGGCCAGGCCTTCCATGGGCAGGTACAGCGACGCTTCATGCGGCTGGCCGGCCAGACGCTCCTCGACCTTGCCCACCGACGGCAGCTGCGGCACCACGCCAGCTTCGTCGTAGTACAGACCGATACTCAGGTTGACCTTGTCGGCGCGGGGATCGACCTTGAAGGCTTCCATCAACGAGAGAATCGGGTCGCCGGCATAGGCATCGACATGTTTGAACACAGCGTGCAGCTCCTTGGATCAGGACAGTTCGGAAAGGCTTCCCCGAGCATACCTGCAGTGACGCGCAAGGAACATCACTGAATGTGCAAGGTGTGAATGCAGGTTTGCATAGCAGTGCCGATAGTGTACATCTGTTGATTTTTGCAGCAGCCACTGTCTTGCTGAAAATCCGAAAACTGGCGCGGCTCCCGTGGGAGCGAGCCGTTTGCAAGATCGCGGGAGATATCCCACAGAAAAGCCAGATCAAGCCGGCAGACTCCTGCATCTCCATCACGGCATCGTTCGCAGCTCGTCGGGCCAGCCCATCAGCTGAAGAGCGCGCATGCGAGCTGAAAAGACTCATCACTATGTCGGACGCTACGGGATCGCATTCGACATCAGCGAATTCATCATCCAACCGGGTCAATGCTGTGACCTCCCCAAGCTGAGCCTGCCATCCGTTCATGGAGCGCACTACAAGGTGACTATCAAGGCACGGGAACTGTACGACCGGATGCTCCCGGGGAAACTGCCCTGTCATATCAAGATCCTCGTATCTAGACCACTTACGAGGGAGCAGGCCGACCAGCTCAACGAAAACCGGATAACAGTGGCGGCGTTGGTTAGCGCGGCGATCTCCGCTGCTACAGGAGCGGGAGTTGCGGGAGCCTTCGGGAAACTTGCAGGCAAGATTGCTGGAGGAACAACCGGGGCTGCGGCGACAATCGCGATCAGGAACCAGCTCCCCACCTTCCATTCCTCGGATGTACTGGTTTCACTTGAGGCTCAGGTCAAAGGCGGTATTGGCCCTCAAGTCTCAGCTTTGACGCTTATTCTCTGAGACGCTTGCGATGCCGGAAATTTATCTCACCATCGCCCTGCTAACGATCACTGTCCTACTTGAGTGGCAGTGCAAATCCGCAACCATCCGCCGCGTTTTGGGGCTATCACTCATCACACTGGGTATCACGACTTGCTCCCAACTGGGAACAGAGCAAGTACTGGCATTGGACGGTGGGTGGTGGGGATGGTTCTTTTCCAGCCTCGGGTATTTTCTCCTGTGGAAACGCTCCTCGTTCTTTGATCGTCAAAAGAACTGATCGAGGCCGCCCTGGCAAGAGTCGATGCCATTTCAAGGCACTGGACATACAGGTGACTAACATCATGATAATTCTATAAGCGCACGATGCCTGAAATAATCCAGATAGCGTGCATTATCGTCACCAGCCTGTTGCTCGACTGACTATGCAGGCCTGTGGCGCTACGCAGACTCCTGTATTTATTTTTCCTGACAACAGGCATTGCGACCTGCACTCATATAGGCAGTCGCGAAGTCCTCTATTGGAACGGCGGAGAATGGAGCGTCTTTCTTATATTGGCAGGCTTTCCTCTGCTCTTCGAGCGCAGTCGCTGGTTCGACCGTGAGCCCTGACAGCCCCCGGGCGTCAGGGGAACGCTCAAAGGCAGATTATCTACAACTCACGCTGGAGACGTGATTGTTTCCATCAGCGCCCAGGTCAATGGCGGTATTGGCCCGCAAACTTCATCAATTCCCTCTTGATAGCACGGGAGTAGTACGTATGCCCCTGCTCTACGCCACGATTGGCTGTTTGGTCCTTTTCATAACTCTCAATTATTTGTGCAAACGCACGTCCGTCCGACTGGGCCTGTGCCTTGTATTCATGATCCTCGGGATGACCTCATGCACCACCATTGGACGTCATGAACTCCTGCAAGTGGATGGAGTGACATGGGGCTCCTTGCTATGGGTTACCGGGATCAGCCTGCTTTACCAACTCGTTCATCTATCGCGTCATGACGAAAGCTGAGATTGAAAGCAACGTGCAAATCAGGCCCTGTTCAGTCCACCATCGCCTGAAGTTCTCGCCAGTCACGCCCACCAACCGCCACCCCTTCCCGCTCCGAAACCGCCCGCTCCCTGAACCGCCGCTCCCCGGGCAGGCGCGACAACCCTGCCGCCTGCATCTGCTCCACCAACGCCCGGCTGCGCTCGGCAAAGCGTCCACCTTCAGCCTTGCTCGGGTCGATGACGATGATCAGCTGTCCGGTCCAGGGTGTCTTGGCGCCTGGATGCTGCGACCAGTCGAACTCCCAGGAAAAATGCCCGCCCGTCAGCGCCGCCGCGAGCAGCTCGACCATCATCGACAGCGCAGAGCCCTTATGCCCACCGAACGGCAGTAAGGCGCCGCCTTCGAGGATGGCCTTGGGATCGGTGGTCGGTTCACCCTTGGCATCGACGCCAACACCGGGCGGCAACTGCTCACCCTCGCGCGCGGCGATCTGTACATCACCATGGGCCATGGCACTGGTGGCCATGTCGAAGACGATCGGGGCGAGCCCCTGGCAAGGCGCGGCGAACGCGATGGGATTGGTGCCGAACAACGGTTTGCGGGCGCCATGGGGTACCACGCAGGTCATGCTGTTGACCACGCTCAATGCAACCAGGCCCTCTTCGGCGAAGGGTTCCACATCCGGCCAGAGCGCCGCGAAATGGTGGGAGTTATGGATAGCCAGCACGGCAATACCCGCCTGCCGCACCTTCTCTACCAACAACGTGCGTGCCGCCGCCAGGGCTGGCTGGGCGAAACCGCCCCTGGCATCGACCCGCACGAAGGCCGGGGCGACATCCGTGACCTCAGGCACCGCACGTCCATCGACCCAGCCGCTGGCAAGGGTCGAGACATAACCCGGCATGCGGAACACACCATGACTGTGAGCACCATCGCGCTGGGCGCTGGCGCAGTTGGCAGCCAGCACTGCGGCCACTGCCTCGCTGCATCCATGACGCTGGAAGATCTGCTGCAACAGCGCCTGCAATCGCGCAAGAGGCACACGTACGACGGGGTCGGTGGATGGTGCAGACATCTGAAACTCCCTTTATTGGATTTGGAATGGCGATAGCCCAGGGCAATGCCTGCCACTCTTCCCTCGGCAAGGGTGTGCTGTCAAATCCGGCAAGCGCGCAAACGCCAGGTTTATTGCAGCGCTGCAATGACCCGACTGCGTCGTTAAATATTATTGACCGACTGCCCTGCCAAAGCCTTGTCGGCTCAGGCTTCCAGCAGGCGAAGCCCCCAAAAACAGGCAGATCGCCCCCTGAAACCGACGCGCCAGTCGTTTGACATATTAAACGGCTCTGGCAAGCTATGAAGCATGTCCCGACCGGTCCGCAGCCTTCAGGCCGCGCCGGCAGTGCTCGGGACCACAGGTCACGCATCAAGGGCCCAAGGCCGCGGACCTGCACAACAACGACAGGTAAAACCTGTCCCAAGGTGACATATGTCCAACAGCAACATTGGCAACAAGCAACCCGCCCTGCGCAAACCCGTCGTCCTGATGACCATGGGTACCCAAGAGCGCAAAGGTCACGACTATCAGGTCATGACCCATAAATACATCACCCCCCTGGTCGATTTCGCCGACTGCGTACCGGTTCTGGTCCCTACCTGCTGCGGCACCGACGCCCTCGAGGCGTACCTGGACATGGCCGACGGCGTCTACCTGACCGGCGCCGGCAGCAATATCGATCCGGCCCTCTATGGCCAGGAGAACGAAACCCCCGGCAAGGCCCAGGACAAGGATCGCGACCTGTTCGACATCCCCCTGGTACAACTGGCCATCGCCCGCGGCCTGCCGATCTTCGGCATCTGCCGTGGCATGCAGGAAATCAACGTGGCCCTGGGTGGTGACATCTACCAGAAGGTCTACGCCGAACCTGGCTTCAACGACCACCGCGAAAACCCTGAAGACCCGGTCGATGTGCAATACGCCGCCTCCCACGGCGTGAAGATCAAGCCCGGTAGCTGGCTGCGCGACACCCTGGGCACCGACGAGATCCGCGTGAACTCGCTGCACGGTCAGGGCCTGCGCAACCTGGGTGAAGGCATCGAGCCGATCGCCCACGCCGAAGACGGCCTGGTCGAGGCAATTCATGCACCGAGCATTTCGCCCTTCCTGTTCGCGGTGCAGTGGCACCCCGAGTGGCAAGCGGCGAAGAACCCTGATTCGATCAAGATGTTCCAAGCCTTCGGCGACGCCTGCCGCGCCCAGGTCCGCAAGTCCCAGGCCAGCAAACGCCACCAGGCGGCCTGACCCCTCTTCGTTAGCTTTGATCGCGGGGCGGCGCAAGGTCGCCCCTGCTTCCCCGGTCACCCTCTGCTGGTCCCAGAACACTTCCCGTGGAAGCGGGCGGCGGGCTTGTGCCTGTCTCCGCGATCTTTTTTCCCCTCAAGACATACGATGACTGATCTGCCGTAGTGCACGATCAGCCGTTTCGGCTGGCTGTTACAGCTCTATCGCGGGACGAGCCCGCTCCCACAAAAGCACAGTTCTGGCTGATCCGCTTCGAGCTGACGCGCACCGCAGCAGGGCCCTGCGGATAGAAGTCGCTTAAAAAATTTTCTCAGGCAGGGCTAGTCATCGTGTAAGTTGTACGATAACCTACCTCTCACCTTGGTACACCTTCTTACCCAAGCGCCCCCAGGATGCCTACAACAATGAATCCACAAGAACTGAAATCCATCCTCTCCCACGGCCTGTTGTCGTTCCCCGTCACCGACTTCAACGCCCAGGGCGACTTCAATCCCGCCGGCTACATCAAGCGTCTGGAATGGCTGGCCCCCTACGGCGCCAGCGCGCTGTTCGCCGCCGGAGGCACCGGTGAGTTCTTCTCCCTCGCTGCCAGCGAATACAGCCAGGTGATCAAGACTGCCGTTGACACCTGCGCCACCTCCGTACCGATCCTGGCTGGCGTAGGCGGTGCCACCCGCCAGGCCATCGAGTACGCCCAGGAAGCCGAGCGTCTGGGTGCCAAAGGCTTGCTGCTGCTGCCGCACTACCTCACCGAAGCCAGCCAGGACGGCGTAGCCGCCCACGTGGAAGCCGTGTGCAAGTCGGTGAAGATCGGTGTGGTGGTGTACAACCGCAACGTCTGCCGCCTGAACGCTGCACAGCTCGAAAAACTGGCTGAGCGCTGCCCGAACCTGATCGGCTACAAGGATGGCCTGGGTGATATCGAGCTGATGGTGTCGATTCGTCGCCGCCTGGGCGATCGCTTCAGCTACCTGGGTGGCCTGCCGACCGCCGAGGTGTATGCTGCGGCTTACAAGGCACTGGGCGTGCCGGTCTACTCCTCGGCCGTGTTCAACTTCGTACCCAAGACCGCAATGGACTTCTACAACGCCATCGCCCGCGACGATCACGCCACGGTCGGCAAGTTGATCGATGACTTCTTCCTGCCGTACCTGGACATCCGCAACCGCAAGGCCGGTTACGCGGTGAGCATCGTCAAGGCCGGCGCCAAACTCGCGGGCTACGACGCAGGCCCGGTACGCACCCCGCTGACCGACCTGACCGGCGAAGAGTACGAAATGCTCGCCGCCCTGATGGACAAGATGGGCCCGCAATAAGCGACCCCCGCGGCCTGCCAATGCCGCTGCCGGAGCGCCAGCCGCGCTCCGGCCCACAATCCGAATGCCCCGCACAACAATAAATAGTGGGAGAACACCAGCATGCAAGCGACGAAAAAGACGCATGTACGCTACCTGATCCTGTTCATGCTGTTCCTGGTGACCACGATCAACTACGCCGACCGCGCCACCATCGCTATCGCCGGTTCAAGCCTGCAGAAGGATCTGGGCATCGACGCGGTCACCCTCGGTTATATCTTCTCCGCCTTCGGCTGGGCCTACGTGGCCGGGCAGATTCCCGGCGGCTGGTTGCTGGACCGCTTCGGTTCGAAGAACGTCTACGCATTCAGCATCTTCACCTGGTCGCTGTTCACCCTGCTGCAAGGTTTCGTCGGCGGCCTGCCGGTGGCCTGGGCAGTCGTCACCCTGTTCACCCTGCGCTTTCTGGTCGGGTTCGCCGAAGCCCCGTCGTTCCCGGGCAACGCCCGGATCGTTGCGGCCTGGTTCCCCACCGCCGAACGCGGCACGGCCTCGGCGATCTTCAACTCGGCGCAGTACTTCGCCACCGCGCTGTTCGCACCGCTGATGGGCTGGATCGTGTTCAGCTTCGGCTGGGAACACGTGTTCGTGGTCATGGGTGGCCTGGGCATCCTGTTCTCGATGGTATGGATGAAGACCATCTACAACCCTCGCCAGCATCCGCGCATCAGCCCGGCCGAACTCGAGCACATCGAGCAGAACGGCGGCCTGGTGGACATGGACCAGAAACGCGGCAACGACGGCCCGAAATGGGGCTACATCAAGCAACTGCTGACCAGCCGCATGCTGCTGGGCGTTTACCTGGGCCAGTACTGCATCAACGCCATCACCTACTTCTTCCTGACCTGGTTCCCGGTGTACCTGGTGCAGGAGCGCGGCATGACCATCCTCAAGGCCGGCTTCATCGCCTCCTTGCCGGCCATCTGCGGCTTCATCGGTGGGGTGCTGGGCGGTGTGCTGTCGGACTGGCTGCTGCGCCGTGGCAACTCGCTGACCTTCTCGCGCAAGCTGCCCATCGTCTGTGGCCTGTTGCTGTCCACCACCATGGTGTTCTGCAACTACGTCGACGCCGAATGGATGGTGGTCGGCTTCATGACCCTGGCCTTCTTTGGCAAAGGCATCGGCGCCCTGGGCTGGGCAGTGGTCGCCGACACCTCGCCCAAACAGATCGCAGGGCTCTCGGGCGGCCTGTTCAATACCTTCGGCAACATCGCTTCGATCACCACGCCGATCGTCATCGGCTACATCATCAGTGCCACCGGCTCGTTCAAATGGGCACTGGTGTACGTGGGTGCCAATGCGCTGGTAGCGGTATTCAGCTACCTGGTGATCGTCGGCCCGATCAAGCGCATCGAGCTCAAGGACGAAGCCACACCGCAAGCGGCGCCCAACGCCGAACTGGCCGGCTCGCGCCAGTAACCAGAAGCACGCCGGCGCCCCGGGACGGGCGTCGGTGGCCGTATAAAAGCCTGAAAGAAATCACAAAAAGGGCCTGACCATGCAGTTGATCGAACATTCCGAGTCGCCCCGCTACGTCCGCCTGCACGATGACGACAATGTCGTGGTGGTGGTCAATGACGGTGGCCTGGGCGAAGGTGCGCGCTTCGCCGATGGCCTGACCCTGGTCGAGGGCGTGCCGCAAAGCCACAAGGTCGCCACCGTCGATATCCACCAGGGCGAGCCTGTACGCCGCTATGGACAGATCATCGGTTATGCCCTGCAAGACCTGCGTCAGGGCAGTTGGGTTCAGGAAACCCAGCTATCGATGCCCGCTGCCCCCGAACTCGACAGCCTGCCGCGCTGCGACGCGGTTCCCGCGGCCCTGCCACCTCTTGAAGGCTTCACTTTCGAAGGCTATCGCAACGCCGACGGCACCGTCGGTACCCGCAACATCCTCGGCATCACCACCACCGTGCAATGCGTGACCGGCGTGCTCGACCACGCGGTCAAACGCATCCGCGACGAGCTGCTGCCCAAGTATCCCAACGTCGACGACGTGGTCGCCCTCACCCACAGCTACGGCTGTGGCGTGGCGATCAACGCGCGTGACGCCTATATACCCATCCGCACCGTGCGCAACCTGGCGCGCAACCCCAACCTGGGCGGCGAAGCCCTGGTCATCAGCCTGGGTTGCGAAAAGCTGCAGGCCGGCCAGGTGATGCACGAAGACGACCCGTCCGTGGACCTCAGCGAGCCCTGGCTGTATCGCCTGCAGGACGCTTCGCTGGGTTTCGTCGAGATGATCGAACAGATCATGCAACTGGCTGAAACCCGCCTGAAGAAGCTCGACCAGCGCCGTCGCGAAACGGTGCCGGCCAGTGAGCTGATCCTGGGCATGCAGTGCGGCGGCAGCGATGCTTTCTCCGGCATCACCGCCAACCCGGCGCTGGGCTATGCCGCCGACCTGCTGGTGCGCGCCGGTGCCACGGTGATGTTCTCGGAGGTCACCGAGGTCCGCGATGCCATCTACATGCTCACCTCCCGTGCCGAAACCCCGGAAGTGGCCGAAGCGCTGGTGCGCGAAATGGACTGGTACGACCGCTACCTGCAACAGGGTGCAGCCGACCGCAGCGCCAACACCACGCCGGGCAACAAGAAAGGCGGGCTGTCGAACATCGTCGAAAAGTCCCTGGGCTCGATCGTCAAGTCCGGCAGCGCTGCGATCCAGGGCGTGGTCGGCCCGGGCGAGCGCGTCGCACGCAAAGGCCTGATCTTCTGCGCGACGCCGGCCAGCGACTTCGTCTGCGGCACCCTGCAGCTGGCAGCGGGCATGAACCTGCATGTGTTCACCACGGGTCGCGGCACACCATACGGGCTGGCCATGGCCCCCGTGGTCAAGGTCTGCACCCGCAGCGAACTGGCCCAGCGCTGGCCCGACCTGATCGACATCGATGCCGGGCGTATCGCCAGCGGCCGCGCAAGCATCGAGGAGCTGGGCTGGGAGCTCTTCCACTACTACCTGGACGTTGCCAGCGGCCGCAAGCAGACCTGGGCCGAGCGGCACAAGTTGCATAACGACATCACCCTGTTCAACCCGGCACCGATTACCTGACAGCCTTCCCTCCATGGGGGATGGATGGACCTTGCACTTTACCTACAGGAGCACCTCATGCCTGAGATCCTCGGCCATAACTTCATCGCCGGCCAGCGCAGTGCCGCCGGCCAGCAGCGCCTGCAGAGCCTGGACGCCACCACTGGCGAGGCCTTGCCCTACAGCTTCATGCAAGCCACCGAAGACGAAGTCGATCAAGCTGCCAAAGCCGCTGCCACCGCCTTCGCCGAATTCCGCCAGTTGCCGCCAACCCGTCGCGCCGAGTTCCTCGACGCCATTGCCGCCGAACTGGATGAGCTGGACGACAGCTTCGTCGCTATCGTTTGCCGCGAAACCGCCCTGCCCGCCGCCCGCATTCAGGGCGAGCGCGGCCGTACCAGCGGGCAAATGCGCCTGTTCGCCCAAGTGCTGCGCCGGGGCGATTTCCTCGGTGCCCGTATCGACCTGGCGCTGCCGGACCGTCAACCCCTGCCACGAGTGGACTTGCGCCAGATGCGCATCGGCGTGGGCCCGGTGGCGGTGTTCGGCGCCAGCAACTTCCCACTGGCGTTTTCCACCGCAGGCGGCGATACCGCGGCTGCGCTGGCTGCCGGCTGCCCGGTAGTGTTCAAGGCGCACAGCGGCCACATGGCCACCGCCGACCTGGTGGGCTGCGCCATCGTCCGTGCCGCCGAACGCACCGGCATGCCCAAGGGCGTGTTCAACATGGTCTTCGGCGGTGGCGTGGGGGAGTGGCTGGTCAAGCACCCGGCCATCCAGGCGGTCGGCTTCACCGGCTCGCTCAAGGGCGGCGATGCCTTGTGCCGCATGGCCGCCGAACGTCCGCAGCCGATCCCGGTATTCGCCGAGATGTCGAGCATCAACCCGGTAATCGTGCTGCCTGGTGCATTGGCCAAACGCGGCGAAGCCATCGCCCGTGAACTGGCAGGCTCCGTGTGCCTGGGGGCCGGTCAGTTCTGTACCAACCCAGGGCTGGTGATCGGCTTGCAGTCGGCACAGTTCGGCCAGTTGCTCACAGACCTCGGCCAACACCTGGCGCAGCAGGCGGGGCAGACCCTGCTCAATGCCGGCGGCTTGCGCAGCTATGTGAGCGGGTTGGAACACCTGCACGCGCACGCCGGCATCAAGCACCTGGCCGGCCAGGCGCAGGAAGGCAGCCAGGCCCGCGCCCAACTGTTCAAGGCCGACGCACGCCTGCTGGTGGATGGCGATCCGCTGCTGCAGGAAGAAGTGTTCGGCCCCACCACCGTGGCGGTCGAAGTCTGTGACGATGAGCAGTTGCGCGCCGCGCTGCTGGGCCTGCGCGGCCAGCTCACGGCCACCCTGATCGGCGAGCCCGAAGACTTCGACGCCTATGCCTGGCTGGTGCCGCTGCTGGAAGAAAAGGTCGGACGGATTCTGGTCAACGGCTATCCGACCGGTGTTGAGGTATGCGATGCCATGGTGCACGGCGGCCCCTACCCGGCCACCTCCGACGCCCGCGGCACCTCGGTCGGCACCCTGGCCATCGATCGCTTCCTACGTCCGGTGTGCTACCAGAACTACCCGCAAGCCTTGTTGCCAAAGGCCCTGCAGGACGGCAACCCACTGGGGTTGCGGCGCCTGGTCAATGGTCAGTGGAGCGACGGCGCGCTCTGACGCGCGCTTGCAGGAGCGGCGGTTCGCCGCTGCGACTTGCCCGCGAAAAATTCACCTCGGTGTCTGGCACGGGCTACGCCCGTGTTCGCGGGCAAGCCCGCTCCCACAGGGTGGACTGCCCCCAAGGGTTGGATTTGTGTCCAACTTGTTGGGGGCAGTCCAATCGAAGAGACAGTTTGCTATCACAACGCCAGATGCAAGGGACCGGATCCGTCGGCCGGCATGGCGCAGCAGATCAACGCCTCGTCCTGCGCCACGGCGAACTCCGGTGCCTCGGCATAGGTAACCGCCCCTTTGAGCACGCGGGTCCGACAGCTTCCGCACGACCCGCCACGGCAGCCAAAAGGCGGCTCAAGGCCACGCTGTTCGGCCAGCTCCAGCAGCGAACCATCCCCCGGGTTCCAGCGCGCCTCTTTCGCCGAGTCCATGAACATCACCGCAACCGACTCAGCGGCCACCGCCGGCAAGGCCGGCGCGGCCTGCTGCTCGTTGCGCGTGCGGCGCAGGCTCGATGGGCCGAAGGCTTCGGCGTGGATCCGTGCATCGTTGATATCCAGTGCGCGCAGGCCGTCGTACATCTGTTGCATGAAACCCTGCGGCCCGCACAGGTAGAAGTCGTAGTCATCGAAAGGCAGCACCTCGCGCAGCAGATCGACGCCCAGGCGCCCCTCGCGCTCATAGTCCTCACCTGCGACCGCACCGCGGGCATCGCTGAGCAGGCGCATATGCCTGAGTTTGCCTTCGGAGGCTGCCACCAACGCGGCAAACTCGCTGGCAAAGGCCAGTTGCGCCCGGTTCGACGCCGATTGGAACACCCAGGCAGGCCGGGCGTAGCGTGTACGCCGTCCCTCATTGACCAGGTGCCTGGCCATGGCCAATGCCGGGGTCACCCCCACGCCCGCAGCCAGCAGCACCACGGGCCGGCGTACCGCAGCATCGAGGGTGAAGGCTCCAGCCGGCGCACGCGCCTCGATCAGGTCACCGACCCTGACCTGCTCATGCAGGTGCCGAGAGACCACACCCTCACGCTTGACGCTGATGCGCAGCGCATCGTCCGCCGGCGCGCCAGACAAGGTGTAGGTGCGCACCAATGGCGCCTCCTCTCCAGGCAACCGTACTCGGATCGGCAGGTGCTGCCCCGCCTGGCGCACCGGCAAGCCCAAACCATCGTCGGGCGCCAGGTGGAACGAACGGATGTGCTCGCTCTCGTCGACGATCTGCGTTACCCGGTACGGACGCCAGCTTTGCTGCAATGCCGCGGCTTTCAGGCGCGCCTGCATGTCCTCCCAACTACCGGTCATCAACACATTGGGCGAGATGCCGTCATCCATGTCGACCCAGCGCAGCGCCAACCCTCCCGGTCGGCGCACGACCCGCTCGGGGTAAAACCGCCACATGCGCTCGGCGCCGATGAAGGCCAGTGTCTGTGGATCGTCGACGATCACCTCGGTACGCCCGGTCATCTGCAGCAGGTCGCCGCTGCGCATGTCGACGAACACCAGCCCGGCACGGGGGTTGAGCAGCATGTTGCCCAGAGTGTTGAAGAACAGGTTGCCATTGAAATCGGGCACGCTCAGCGTGCCGTCGGCGTCGATGTGGACAAAGCCTGGCCTGCCGCCGCGGTGCGAGACATCCACCTGGCGCACGCCATCGCGCACCACATACGAGGCAACATAGAAGGAATCGGCGGCGGCCACCACGGCACGGTCCGCTGCGCTCAGCTCGGTAGACTCGCAGGGCTCACCGGGTGTGCTGTCATCGAAGACATAGCGGCGCAGATTGATATAGCGCGGGCAGTTGCCATAGGACTGGGTCGGCTCGATGGTAAAACCGCTGTCGTCTGCCCGGCGCACGAAGCCGTTCAGGCGATTGCGTCGGCGGGTGTGCAACTCGATGCCGAGCATGCCCACGCCGTCACCGTCCTCCAGCCCGGCATCGGCGGGATCGGCGGGCTCACGGGGCAGGTCCAGCAGCAGCCGACGCGGATCGGGGGATTGCATGAAGCCGGGCTGGCCGGTGCGCAGCGTTGCCCACGGATTGCCATGCGGATCGACGCTGCCGAGCACCACGAAAGGCAGTTGGGCATAGAACTCGCGGTGCTGGTCGGGCATGAAGTCGCGCGACATCTGCACCTTGCCGGTCCCCACCATGCGTTCGATCGCGCCGACGCTGCGTTGCAGCGCAAGCTCGCCGTCGTGCCATGGCGAGGGCTTGAGGTCCGACGTAGGCTTGTTCATGGTGGCACCTGAGCGGTTGAGTGAGGGTGTATCAATCCTTACTCATTCGCCCGACCCTTAGAATCAGTGCAGGTGGCAATTGATTATTTCTCTTCAAGAAATAGTCATGGGCCCGCATTCAAGCCAATGGTTCGATCAGCCCCCCTGTGCCTCAGCCGCCTCATGCGCCTGGCGCAGCCGCTCGCGGCTGTTGCTCAGGTGCAGGCGCATGGCCATTTTCGCTCCTTCGCTGTCGCGTCGGGCAATGGCTTCATAGATGGCCTCGTGCTCATGGCTCAGGCGGCTCAGGTAATGGGCCTGGTCATCGTGGGCCAGGCGCGCCGAATTGAGCCGGGTGCGGGGAATGATGCTGGTACCCAGGTGATTGATGATGTCAGCGAAATAATGATTGCCACTGGCCTGGGCGATGCGCAGGTGGAACTGGAAATCCGCCGAGACCGCATCGGAGGCATGCGCGGCACCTTCGTTGAGCTCGTCGAGCGCAGCACGCATGCCGGTCAGTTGTTCATCGCTGCGACGCTGGGCGGCAAGCCCGGCCGACTCGATCTCCAGGGCGATGCGCAACTCCAGTACCGCCAGCACCTCGCGCAGGGTCACGATGGTCGCCGGGTCGATACGGAAACCGCCGGTGCTCGGCGCGTCGAGCACAAAGGTGCCAATGCCGTGGCGGGTCTCCACCTGGCCGGCCGCCTGCAGCCGCGAGATCGCCTCACGCACCACCGTGCGGCTGACGCCCTCCTCGACCATGATCTGCGATTCGGTCGGCAGTTTGTCGCCACGCTTGAGTTGGCCGCTGCGAATACGTTCGGTCAGCACCGTGACCAGTTCCTGCGCCAGACTGCGCGGTTTGCGTCGGGTACGTGCCTGTAGTTGCTGCTCTGTCATGCCCTGTACGTTTCATCGTGAAAAGACAGCCGTCATCATAGCTCATGCAGTTGTACGATCACATACATCCGCCAGGGTTTTCATCTCGCCGCCAATGCCTTTTGCCGAACCGCCGACGGCGCCTCGCCCATGACCCTGCGGTACATGCTGGAAAACGCACTGGGGCTGTCATACCCGAGGTCGAGGGCAACCCGGGTGACCGCCTCACCCGCTGCCAGTCGCGTGACGGCTGCCATCAGGCAGGCTTGCTGGCGCCATTGACCGAACGACAGCCCGGTCTGCTCGCGAAAGCGTCGGCTGAACGTCCGAGGGCTCCAGTTCAGGTGTATCGCCCAGGGCTCGGCCGTAGTGCTGATCGACGGCGCCGCGAGAAACGCCAGGCACAATTGCGCCAGACGCGGCTCCCCTGGCATCGGCGCGAACAGCGGCAGGCGCTCGGCGCTGCGCAACTCATGCAGGATCAAGCCGACCAGTTGGCTATCGCGCCCTTGTGGGTCGTACAGCGCAGGCAGTTCGGCACTGGCCAGCAGCAACTGATGCAGCAGCGGCGTGACCAGCAGCGCTTCGCAGGCCTGCCCCAGCCTCGGCGCCGCAACGGCCTCGATGTACAGGCTGCGCGTGCTCACGCCGCGCATCAGTACCTGATGGGGCTTGCCGGGCGGAATCCACACACCGCTGTAGGGCGGGATGACCCAGGCGCCATCGTCGGTCAGGACTTCCATCAATCCGCTCATGCCATAGAGGAACTGAGCACGCCGGTGGACATGCCGTGGCAATAGCGTGTCGGGCGGGTAATCGGTGGCGATCGCCAACACCGGGCGCGGCGTGGCATCGACCTGGAACAGCGGCACATTGCGCATCGGAGCCTCCATGGCTGAAACGCACGGATTATTGGCCAATGTTCGAATGCTGGCCAGCCCTCGTCCTCCTACCCTGCACCTCCACTCTCTCAATAAAGGCTGACGATCATGCTGTACCCCCTGCTCGGTGTCTTCGGCGTGTGCGCTGGCGTCACCACGCTGTTGTTCGGCTTCGGCGGCGGTTTCTTCGCTGTGCCCTTGCTCTACGCATTGCTGCTCACCAGCCACGCGGCGGGCTCCCCGATGGCACTGCACGCCATGCAGATCGCCGTGGCCACCTCTGCCCTGGTGATGATCTTCAGCAGCGCCCTGGCCACCTGGCGGCACCAGCGCGCCGGCACGCTGCGCTGGGACCTGGTACGCCCTCTGGCGCCGGCCATCGCGCTGGGGGCACTGGCTGGCGCCTGGGCCGCCCTGTACCTGGACAGCACCTGGCTGCGTTGGCTATTCATCGGCTACCTGTTGCTGAGCCTGCTCGATGCATGGCTTCGTCCAGGCTTCATGCGCGTTGACAACCACCGCCCGGCGCCGCTGGGCAAGGCAGCGGCCACCCTCGCCGGCCTGCCGATCGGCGCACTGGCAGCGCTGTTGGGAGTCGGCGGCAGTGTGATGACCGTGCCGCTGATGCGCAGGCGCGGCGCCAGCATGAGCACCGCCACCGCCATGGCCAACCCGCTGTCACTGCCCATGGCGCTGGCCGCGACCCTGGTGTATGCCCTGGTGCCGACTCCGGGAACGGACCTGGGCACAGGCCTGCTGGGCTACATCGACCTGCGTGCGGCACTGGCAATGGCCGCAGGCGCCTGGCTCGGCATGCACCTGGCGGCGCCGCTGCTGGGGCGCCTGAGCGATACCCTGCATGCGCGGGCCTACCTGGCACTGCTGGCCTGCGTGCTGGTGGTGATGCTGGGGACCGGCCGCTGAGCGAAACGGCTGGCGAACCGCCCGCCGAGGCCTGTAGTGTGCGGGTTCACGTGCCGCCAGATGTAGCGGCATGGCCCAAGGAAGGCATCTTATGACGAAACTCGACCGAGCCCTGCTCACCACCGGCCTGTTCATCCCACTCTGGTTGCTGCTGGGGGTTTGGCTCACCGCTCAGGCTTACCCCGGTTACCAGCACCTGCAGCAGGCCTTGAGCCAGCTCGGGGCGACAGGCGCACCGACCGCGGCATTCTCGCCCTGGGTCAACAACTTCCCATTGGCACTGCTGTTTGCCTTGTTCGCCTGGGGGCTGGCCCGTCGCTGGCGTCACTCGAACGTCGCCCTGGCGAGCGCGCTGTTGGTGCTGTTGCACGGTGTTGCAAGTCTGGGGACTGGGGTATTCGCCTGCGACCCAGGTTGCACCCCCACAGAGCCTTCGTTCTCCCAGCACATGCATAACCTCAGCGGTCTGCTGATGTTCCTGTCGTTGCCCCTGGCCAGCCTGTTGTGGGTCTGGCTGGCACTGCGCATGGGTGATTCACGGCTGCTCGCCATTGGCTCCCTGCTTTGTGTGGTGTTCTCCATCGGCACGGTGGCGTTGATGGCACGGGCAGCCGAAACAGGCCAGCTCTTCGGTCTCTATCAACGAATCAACTACGGCGTGGCGGTGCTCTGGGTTGCTGGGCTGGCTTGGTTCTCTTTGCGCCTGCCCACCTCCTGCCCGACAAAGCTGCTTGTCGTCTGACGGCAAATTGCTGGCCCCCAGGCGTTCAAAGCGAAGGCAAACTCCCTTTTTCTTCAGACGCTTAGGACAGCAACATGCGGGTATTTCTAGCAACCCTGGCCAGCTGCGTACTGGTGGTCACCGCATTCGGCGCCCAGGCCAGGCCGCTGAGCCAGAACGATCGCAGCGTGTGTGGCTGGGGCGCGCAGATCGCCGCCGACGCGCAGCATGCCAAGCTCTCCGGGGTGACGCTCTATGCGCAGCGCAAGAAACTGCAAGTGCGGCGCTTCGCCAAACCCTGGATGCGCATGACGGCGTTCGGCATCACCGAGCAAACCTACAGCAGCAGCTCACGCCTGCCGCCGAACGCCATCAAGCAGACCTACTACGAACAGTGCGTCCATCACGCCGTCGCGCGCCGATAACGAACGCGGGCCCCTGGTTCAACTGGCCTGATGCCGACATCCGTGATCGATGTCGGCGCTTTTACCGACGGCTCGCCGCGCGATGCAGCCGCCCAGTCCTGTCACTAGCGCAATCCACCTGATTTCTTGCCTGATTCTCTGAACCTGCTGCCCGACGGATAGGAAACCTGTCCACCAGGGTCTAGAGTTTTCAGATCGGGAACCCGCCTCCTGCGCGCGCGGCATTCCTCCCAGGGCCCTGCCTCGATGCACTGCCCTGCCTATAACGACGAAACACCAACCGATGATCAGCGGGTGAACGCCATGGAACTACGCATCAACCAGAAGACCTATCAGGTCGACGCCGACGCCGATACCCCCCTGCTGTGGGTGATCCGCGATGACCTGGGCATGACCGGCACCAAATACGGCTGCGGCCTGGCCCAGTGTGGCGCCTGCTCGGTGCTGGTGGACGGCAACGTGGTGCGTGCCTGTGTCACGCCGGTGGCCGGTGTGGTTGGCCGTGAAGTGACCACCATCGAAGCGATCGAGGCCGACCCGGTGGGCAAGCGCGTGGTTGCGGCCTGGGTCGAACATCAGGTCGCCCAGTGCGGATACTGCCAGTCTGGCCAGGTGATGGCCGCGACCGCCCTGCTCAAGCACACGCCAGCACCGAGCGACGAGCAGATCAGCGCCGCGATGGTCAACCTGTGCCGCTGCGGCACCTACAACGCGATCCACGCCGCGGTGCACGAGCTCGCCGCCCAGCCCGCCGCCAAGGAGAGCGTCTGATGAACTCGCCCATCGACATCCCGTCCGAACTGCGCGACCTGAAACTGGATCAGCCGGTCAACCTGTCGCGTCGGCGCTTTCTTGCGGGGAGCGCCATCGGCGCCCTGGTGATCGGCTTTGGCTTGCCGCTCGGCTCGGCCCGGGTCCAGGCCGCCACCGCGCTGACCGCAGAGCGCGGCACGCAGGTGCCGGCATTCCTGGAAATCCGCCCTGACGGCACCGTGCGCCTGCTCTGCCCCTTCATGGAAGGTGGCCAGGGCACATTCACCGCCATGGCGCAGATCGTCGGCGAAGAATTGGATGTGGAACCGGCCCACTTCCTGATCGATGCCGCACCACCTGGCGAAGCCTATGTGGTGATGGAGAATGGCCTACGCATCACCGGCGGCAGCATGTCGGTACGCATGAGCTACCCAACCATGCGCCGCCTTGGCGCGCTGGCCAGGGCCATGCTGCTGCAGGCCGGTGCCGACACCCTGAAAGTCCCGGTCGGCGAGCTGAGCACCGAACCGGGCAAGGTGGTGCATGCAGCCTCCGGCCGCTCGGTCGCTTATGGCGACCTGGCCGAGCGCGCCATGGACCTGCCTGTGCCGGACCCGGCCAGCGTCAAGCTGCGCGATCCCAGCCAGTTCCGCTGGATCGGCAAGCCGGTACGCCGTCTCGATGCCTACGACAAGTCCACCGGCAAGGCTCAGTACAGTATCGACCTCAAGGTCGACGACATGCTCCACGCGGCGGTGCAGCACGCGCCACGACTGGGCATGACGGTGGGCGGCCTGCGCAACGAAGCGCAGGTCAAGGCGATGAAGGGCGTGCATTCGGTGCATGTCCTGCCGGGTGCAGTGGCGGTGGTCGCCGAACGCTGGTGGCATGCCAAGCGTGCAGTGGAGGCGGTACAGGTCGACTGGCAGGAGCCGGGGGCCGATTCGAAGGTACGCACGATGCCGGCTGACTTTTCCAGCGATGCCTATCGCGATCACCTGGCCGCACAAACCGGCCCGGCGCGCGATGACGAGAACGAAGGCGATGTAGCGGCTGCGCTCAAGGGGGCCAAGACCCAGGTGGAAGCCACCTACCACAACCAGTACCTCAACCACGGCCAGCTCGAACCGCCGTCGGCGCTCGCGCGCTTCAATTCCGATGGGTCGCTCGAAGTCTGGCTGCCCAACCAGGCGCCGGACATGTTCCGCGACGACATCGCCAAGCGCACCGGCCTTGCCAAGGAACAGATCATCCTGCATTCGCCGCTTCTGGGCGGTTTCTTCGGGCGCCACTTCCTGTACGACTCGGCCAACCCCTACCCACAGGCCATTGCCCTGGCCAAGGCGGTCGGGCGCCCGGTCAAGCTGATCTGGACCCGCGAGGAAGAGTTCGTACGTGACGTGCTGCGGCCCGTGGCAGTGGTCAAGTTCCGCGCCGGGCTCGACGAGAAGGGCCTGCCGGTTGCCATCGAAGCGGTCAGCGCGACCGAGAGCCCGACCGAGGCAATCGCCGGCAAACAGGGCGAGAAGATCGACCCCACTGCCGTGGAAGGCCTGGCGGGCAAGTCCTATGCCATTGCCAACAAACGCATCGCGCAAATCTATGTCAAGGGCCCTGCCATGCTGGGCTACTGGCGTTCGGTCGGTAATTCGCTGAACGACTTCTTCTATGAGTCGTTCCTCGATGAACTGGCCGACAAAGGCGGGCACGACCCGTTCGAGCTGCGCCTGCATCTGTTGCGCGACAACCCACGCCTGACCACCCTGCTGCAGGCTGTCGGCGAATTGTCCGGTGGCTGGAAGCGTGGCCCCTTCACCGCCGAAGATGGAACCAAGCGGGCCCGCGGAGTGGCCATGGCCTCGCCGTTCGGTTCGGAGGCGGCGGTGATTGCCGAAGTATCGATCGAGAACGGCCAGGTCAAGGTGCACGACATCTGGCAAGCGATCGACCCGGGCAGCATCGTCAACCCGGCGATCGTCGAGCATCAGGTCAACGGCGCCGTGGCGCTGGGCCTCTCGCAGACACTGGTGGAGGAAGCGGTGTGGGTCAACGGCATGCCGCGTGCGCGTAACTACGACCTGTACCCGATCCTGCCGCCATCGCGCATGGCCCGGGTGCATGTGCGCATCGTCGAGAGCGGGGCGAAGATGGGTGGCATCGGCGAGCCGCCGCTGCCGGCAGTGGCACCAGCGGTGGCCAACGCCGTGGCGCGGCTGACCGGCCAACGCGCACGCAGCCTGCCCCTCAGCCGCCATACCTTTGCCTGACACGGAAGCCCTCATGAAAAACAGCCGACTGGTCACCACCACTCGCTGGCTTGCGCTGCCCTGCCTTGTCGCGGCAGGCCTGCTGGCCTGGTATGTCACCCGCGAGGTCACCTCGCCCTTCGAGCAGGAAACACCAAGCCCCGACCAGGCGCTGATCGCCCGCGGCGAATATGTCGCGCGCCTGAGCGATTGCGTGGCGTGCCACAGCCTGCCCGGCAAGGCGCCGTTCGCCGGCGGCCTGGAAATGGCAACACCCCTGGGCGCGATCCATGCCACCAATATCACCCCGGACCGCAAAAACGGTATCGGCAGCTACAGCCTCGCTGACTTCGACCGCGCCGTGCGCCATGGCGTCGCGCCGGGCGGGCGCCGGCTGTACCCGGCCATGCCCTACCCTTCCTACGCCAAGCTCAGCGATGACGACATGAGGGCGCTGTATGCCTTCTTCATGAAGGGCGTGCAACCGTCCGACCAGGCCAATATCCCCAGCGATATTCCCTGGCCGCTGAACCTGCGCTGGCCGATCGCCTTTTGGAACGGCCTGTTCGCCGCCGACAAGCCCTACGCTGAAAAGCCCACCGAAGACCCCCTGTGGAACCGCGGCGCCTATATCGTCCAGGGCCCGGGCCACTGCGGCAGTTGCCATACGCCACGTGGCCTTGCCTTCAACGAAAAAGCGCTGGACGACTCCGGCGAGGCGTTTCTCGCCGGAGCCCTGCTCGACGGCTGGTATGCGCCGAGCTTGCGCCAGGACCACAACACCGGGCTCGGGCGCTGGAGCGAACCCGAGATCGTGCAGTTCCTCAAGACCGGTCGCAACAAGCATGCGGTGGTGTACGGTTCGATGACCGAGGCGTTCAACAACTCCACGCAGTTCATGAGCGACGACGACCTGGGCGCGATTGCCCGCTACCTGAAGTCCCTGCCGGGTGATCCCCAGCGCGACGGCGCCCCCTGGCAGTATCAGGCCATGTCGGCGGCTACCCGTCTGGATGCACCGGGCGCGCACAGCTACGTAACCCGTTGCGCGTCGTGCCATGGCCTGGACGGCCAGGGCCAGGCCGAGTGGATACCGCCACTGGCCGGCGCGACCTCGATGCTGGCCAAGGAAAACGCTTCGGCAATCAATATCACCCTCAACGGCTCGCAGCGTGTCGTCGCCGCCGGGGTGCCGGATGCCTACCGGATGCCCGCGCTGCGTGAGCAGATGTCGGACGAGGAGATCGCCGAGGTGCTGAGCTTCGTCCGTACGACCTGGGGTAATACCGGTGGTGCGGTCGATGCAAAGGCAGTGGCCAAGCTTCGCGAGCATACCGACCCTGCCAGCAGCAGCCCGATCGTGCTGCATATGCGTTGAAGGAGCGCCCATGGAAAGTATCGACCTGCTGGTCCTGCGCACCGCTCGGGACTGGCTGCAAGCCGGCCACCGCGTGCTACTGGCCACCGTCGCCCGTACCTGGGGCTCATCGCCACGCCCGGTCGGCTCGATGATGGCCTTGCGCAGCGACGGGCGGGTGGTCGGCAGCGTCTCCGGCGGCTGTATCGAAGACGACCTGATCCACCGCTACACCACCGCCTACGGTGGCCCCGGCCTGCCTGAAAGCACCCCGCAGCGCGTGCGCTACGGCGTTACCGCCGACGAGGCCCATCGCTTCGGGCTGCCCTGTGGCGGCACGCTGGAGCTGATTCTGGAGTTTTCACCGTCGTGGCAGTCGCTGGCCCAACTGCTTGAGCAGCTCGACAGCGGCCAACTGGTGCGCCGTCAGCTCGACCTGCACAGCGGCGCGGCCACCCTTCTCGCCAGCGCTGCCCCGGAGCAGTTCAGCGTTGATGGCGAGCACATGGCCAGCACCCTGGGCCCGGGCTATCGACTGCTGCTGATCGGGGCCGGCGCCCTGGCCGAATACCTGGCGACCATGGCCCTGTTCAACGGTTTTCGTGTCTCGGTCTGCGACCCGCGGCCCGAGTACATCGACGGCTGGAACGTGGCCGGCGTCGAGTGCCTGGTCGGCATGCCCGACGATGTCGTGCGCGACTACGCCCCGGACTTGCGCACCTGCATCGTTGCGGTCAGCCACGACCCCAAGCTCGACGACCTGGCCCTGCTCGAAGCGCTGCGTGGCCCAGCTTTCTATATCGGTGCCATCGGCTCGCGGCGCAACAGTCAGCAGCGTCGCGCGCGGCTGATCGAGCACTTCGGTGAAACCGACGCCAGCCTTGCGCGCCTGCACGGCCCCATCGGCATCTACATCGGCAGCAAGACTCCGGCCGAGATTGCCGTGAGTGTGATGGCCGAGATCCTTGCCGCCAAGAACGGCGTCGAACTGCCCGGCGCGGTGAACGTCACCAAGGCCAAGCAGGCACGCGAACAACAGGCGCTGCCTGCCGCCTGACCCTGCGGTATGCTTGCCTGCACCCCATGCCGCCACACTCGGACAACCCACCATGACCGAACCCCAAGCCAGAGCTCGCTGCGCCGCCCTGGTGCTCGCCGCCGGACGCGGCACGCGCTTTGGCAGCGACAAGCGCAAGGCCGTGCTCGCGGACGGACAGGGCCTACTGGCCAGCACCTTGAAACAGGTACAAGCCTGTTTCGACCCGGTGTATGTGGTGCTGCGCTGCGACGATGATCCGCAAACCCTGGGCATCGATGCGCAAGTCCACATCGTACGCGCCTCACAGGCAGCTGATGGCATGGGAGCGAGCCTCGCGGCCGGCATCACGGCCCTGGCCAGCATCGATGCCCCGGCCGTGGCCGTGCTGCTTGGCGATATGCCGTGGATCGCACCACGCACCTTCGAGCACCTGCTCGGTCACCTCGCTGCCGAACGTATCGTCCTGCCGTGCTACCAAGGCCGACGTGGCCATCCGGTCATCTTCGGGCGCCATTTCTGGGCAGCCCTCACCCGCCTGCAAGGTGACCAGGGTGGGCGACCGGTCATCGAGGCCAACCCCCACGCCTGCCTTGTGCTGGATCTCGACGACCCTGGCATCCTGCGTGACATCGACACACCCGCCGATATCCCGCCCACATCGAGCTGAGTAATGGCCACCAGGCTTTGATCCGCACGTCCTGGCAGGTACGCTAGCGGTCTTGCCCCCGACCTGGAGCCGCACCGGTGACCGCCACGCTGACCACCTTCTACCTGGAAATGACCTCCCCGGATGCCCTGCGCAGCAAGCCTGCCCCCGATGGCTTGACGATCGTCGAATGCGAAGTCGTCCAGCCGGAGCTCAACCGCTTCCTGTACCAACTGGTGGGCAAGGCCTGGGGCTGGACCGACCTGAACAGCTGGAGCGACGAACAGTGGCTGGCGGTTGTCGGCCAGGACTGCCACCGCACCTGGGTGGCCTACCACCGTGGCGCCATCGCCGGCTACTACGAACTGCACCGCCCCGACGGCGAGAACACCGAGATCCGCTACTTCGGCCTCGCCCCGCAGTTCCTTGACAAGGGCTTCGGCGGCCCGCTGCTCAGCCAGGCCATCCGCAGCGCGTGGGAGTGGCCTGGCACGCGGCGGGTCTGGGTACACACCTGCAGCCTCGACCATCCCGCCGCCCTGGCCAACTATCAGGCCCGTGGCCTGCAACTGTACAAGCAAGAGCACGAAGCACTGGGGTGACGGTTGCGCGAGGCTGGCAGCGCTTGCTGCCTATGCCCAGTAGCTGGACCGTCTGCTGTCCCAGCCACTGGATTGATCGGGCGCTGGGCGCTCTACGATTCGCACAAGCACCTAGGCCAAGGACGCCTGGCGCGCCATCCGTGCACCCAGCATCCCGGAAAAAGATACCAGCATCAGTACTGCGAAGACCCCGGCGATCGGCAGGTTCGACTCCAACCCGAAGCCACTGACCGTCGCCGAGGCAATCGAACCGAACACCAGCATCAAGCAGCCCTGCAGACTCGCAGCCACCCCAGCGCGATCAGGAAACAGTGCCATCGAACGGGCCATGGCATTGGAGAAGATAAAGCCCTGGCCGAAGGCGATCAGCATGATGCCAGCAAGAATGTTCGCCAGGCTCAAGGTGTCGGCAGCCGCCGCGATGCACAGTACCCCCACCAGAAACAGCGCCAGCCCGCTCCACATCAAGGTATCGGGTGAAACGACACGGACCAGCGCACGGTTGGTCAGTGTGCCGACCAGATAGCAGCAGCCCACACCCAGCGCCGTGGTGCCGAAGTAATGAGCGTCATGGCCAAGCACATCCTGGACGATATGCGGCCCAAACACGTTCCACAGCAGGAATGCGGAAAAGCTCGCGCCGAGCACCACCACCGAGGCACGGAAGCGCTTGTCGGCCAGGATGAACCGATAGCCGACCACCGTCTGCAAGGCACTGCGACGGGCACCGGTCGGCAGTGACTCCTTGAGCCCGGCAACGACGAAAGCCAGGACCATCAGGGCATAGGCGGCATACAGCACGAAGTTGTAGCGCCAGCCGAAATGCACCTCGATCAGCCCGCCGATATAGGGCGCGATGACTGGCCCCAGGCCGAACGCCAGGCTGAGGTAGATGATCGCGACATAGAAGCGCGGGCCTTTGACGATGTCGACCAACACAGCACGGGCAACGACCTGGCAGGCGCCAATGGCAAAGCCCTGCAGCGCACGCGCCAGCAGCAGCATCTCGATGGACGTCGCAGCAGTGGCCAGCAGGCTGCCGACCACGAACACGCCCAGGCCCAGCAGTACGGCAGGCCGGCGCCCGCGCGCGTCGGCCATCACGCCAAAGAACAGCTGCCCCAGGGCATAGAACAGCAGCGTGATGGTGATGGTGTTCTGCATCAGCGCAGGCCCCGCGCCCAGTTCGCGTCCGATGGACGGAAGGCTCGGTGCATACAGATCGATGGCGATGCCCCCCAGACTGTTGACCAGCGGGGCGAGGAAGACGATGAAGTTTTCATAACGCGTATTGGCGTGCATAGGATCTCCGGCGTGCCGGGCAGCGAAGCGCCCGGCACGCACATGGGTCAGACAGACGCCTGGTGGGCGAACTGCGGTGGCGGGATGGAAGGTGCCGGGGCCTTGAGCCAGGCACTGGGCGAGGACAGGCGCGAAACCAGTACGCGCGGTGCCTGGTCGTAGTAGGTCCCCCAGTTGACACCGGGGTCCTTGACCCGACGCGGATCGGCCAGGCCCAGGTCGTCGAGGTTGTCGACGATCGCTGCCAGCAGCTGCTGGACCTGTGGCGTGGCGGTCAGCACCACCAGGCCGAAGTTGCGCAGCGCCAGGGTGCGGATCACGTTGTCGAGCAGGTACTTGCCGGCGCCGCTGCCGCTCTGGAACGAGGCGAAAGCACCGATCTCCGCGATACGCGCACGGTCGATGGCATAGCGTTCATCCAGCGCATGGTCCAGGTAGTACTCGCTGAACAGCTTGCCGGAGTCGCCGTAGCTGATGCCGGCACAGGCGTAGCCTGGCGCCCCGCCGGTCGAGCCGGTCAGGCAGGCGAACAGGTCGGGCTGCGGCACGGGCGTTGCGTCGTAGTGCTTGAGGTAATGGCCACGCACCGCCTCCTGCAGGCAGCGGTAGCCGGGGCGACCCTTGTAGAAATTGCGCACGATGTACATGGGCGACGTCCCGTCCTAGGCGTACAGTTGATCGATGAATCGCGCTTCGATCTCGGCGCGCCGCGGTCGTCCGGTGACCGTGTAGAACTGGTCACGAAACGCGGCAATGTCCTCGACCACCTCGACCCGTCGCACCCGCGCGAAGTCGGCAAGGCGGTGCTCCAGGCGCGCCATCTCGTCCCGCACGCTGGCGGGGCTTGCGGTGCTGAGGACGATGGCACACGGCTCGTCGCGCCCCTCGCCCATGACGATCATGTCGTCGACCAGCGCACTCTCCTTGTAGACGTTCTCCACCCACTCAGGCGAAATGTTGCGCGCCGTCGAGAGGATGATCACGTGCTTCTTGCGCCCGGTGATGTACAGGAAACCGTCACGGAACTCGGCGATATCGCCGGTGTGCAGGTAGCCGTCGGACAGGTCGCAGGCCGTGTCGTCGGCGTTGTAGTAACCCGCGCAGAGGGTCGGCGTCTTCACCAGCAACTCGCCGTCGACCAGCTTGGGCTCGATGCCGTCGAGCAGCTTGCCAGCCGAGCCGATACGCCGTTCTGCAGGCGAGTTCAGCGAGATGATCGAGGAGTTCTCGCTCAGCCCGTAGGCCTCGAACACTTGCACGCCTCGGGCATCCAGGGCCTGGAGCACGGTGGCCGGGATCTTCGCGCCGCCGGTGATGATGTGCGGACTGGCTGGGCCGAACAGTTGCTCGACAGTGGCACCCTGCTCGAGCAGCAGGTTGGCCTCCTCCAGCAGCTTGGGCGGCAGGTAGAGGAAGTTGGGCCGGTTAGGTGCGATCAGCTCCAGATAATGACGGGCATTGCCGCTGGCCGCGCCGTACTCGGTGACACCTTCGGGCATCAGCGTCAGGGTGCCGCCGGACAGGATCGGAATGAACACGCCCAGCACCTGTTCGATCAGCAGGCTCATCGGCACGATCGAGAAGTAATGCAGCGGCTGCTGCGGCAGGCGCTTCATCACGTTGTCGACCAGCAGCCCCACGGCCGCGTCGCGAATCATCACGCCCTTGGGCTTGGAGGTGGTGCCCGAGGTGTGGATCACCGAGACGATACCCGCGGGGATCAGTTCGTCGTCCTGGGCCCAGGGCGTGTCCGTGGACCGGGTCATCAATTGCCGGGGGATGAAGCTGGGCTTGTCTGGCAGGATCCGCTGCAGGCGCCGGGCGGTCGGCTCATCACTGACGAACACGGCAGCGGCCTTGCCGAGCAGGCTACCGATCTGATCGTCGGAAAATTCGATGGGCACCGGCAGCAACACACCACCAACCTTCTGGATCGCCAGCAGGGTGTACACCCACTCGTAGCATGAGCGCATCGCGATACCGAACACCTTGCGCTCGCAGTTGCCGACCCGAGCCTGCAGTGCCTGGGCCAGGCGTTCGACGTCATCGCGCAGGCCATGCAGGGTGTAGTCGCGCCCGTGCATCTCGCGGATCACCACGCGGTCCGTGCTGGTGGTCAGGTAGTGCTGCATTTTCTGGCTGATCATTGGCCGTTACCCCCGATGCGGTAGCTCTGGGCGCCGAAGATGCGTCGGCTGATATCGTCGAGGCGACGGCGGCCATGCATCACGCGGGTGTTGTCGATGACCACGATGTCGCCCTTCTTCCAGAAGTGGCTGTAGGTGTTACGGGCGGTGACTTCCTTGATCTCGTCCCAGATTTCAAGGGCGATCTCCTCGCCGTCGGCCCAGGTGATGCGTGGCGGCTCGTAATTGACGCTGGGGCCGAGCATCGAATTGCAGAAGGCTTTGCGACCACTGAAGCAGCTGGTTTCCACCGCGCTGATCACCAGTTCGGAGGCGATCAGGTTCTGGTCGATGCGACGGTAGGTCTGGCCGGCCACCTGGTCGTTGACCTGCTGCAGGTGCTCGTCGGTGATGCTGTCGATCGGCAACTGCAGCTCGATGCTCAGAAAGCGCCGCACGTTGTGCCAGGGAATGCGCCGCGCATAGCGAATGGCACGGGACTCGAAGCTTTTACGGGTTTTCGACGACAGGTCGAATAGCACCCGCTCGCCATCGCACAGCGTGGTCTCGGAGCCAACCGACGCCGCTTCCAGGCAGTAGAACCACTGCAGGTCGGGGTTGAACGGCAAATTACCGTTTTCTCGGTGCAGTCCCATCTCGTGGACGCCTGCCTCGATCTCGGCGGTGTTGGCCGTGGCGGCCTTGCGCGCCGGATCGAAGGTGACCCGGGAGGAATGCGCGCTGACGAAGTCGTTGAAGTCTTCGAGCGAGTCGCTGAAGTCGCGGTAGATCACCGCACCGCTGTGGGCCAAATCTTCATAGAGTGCCGCAGTGCTCATCGAATCGAAGACGCGCAGTCCCGGTTCGACGGCATAGACACATTCAAAGCCATAGCACGGCGTGGGATGACGGTAGAAGGGTAGAACTTTCGCGTGAGTGTGGGCCAACATCTGACATCTTCCTTGGGAAATGGATTACAGACAGGCAGGCCGTCCGCCGCCTGACGCAAACACGTTAGGGGAAATGTCGTGGATGCTGGTTTTAAGAAACCTAAAGCCATGATGAAAAATTAAAAGTGCGTGCGTGCGAGGGAACGCACAGGGGGAAGGCGTTGTCCGGGCGCGGGCCCTCGACCCCGAGGAAGAGGTGCCAATAGGCATGGCTTGACGCGAAGAGGCCCTAAAGAGCCCTGTAACCACTGAATGTTCACTCATCCTGAGCGCCTGCAATCCGTGTCAAAAAAGCTGTTTCACCCAGCGCGGAGCAACTCTGCGGCCACGTCCTGGATCAACGTGCGCAAACTGGCGACATCCGTACCCAGCCCCCGGTCCCGCGACCAGATCATGTCCACCGTGAACACCGGAAACCCCATCGGTGGCTGACACACCCTCACCCCCTCGGGGATGCGCAGGTGGGGCAGCAGGCGCGCTGGCAAGGCGACGGTCGAAGGGACTGCGGTGAGGATGTTGACGCAGGCCTGGTAGCCGTTCGCCCGCACCAGCACGTTGCGCGTGCGACCAATCTTCTCCAGCCAGCTGTCGACCATGTTCTTCTCCGAGATCCACGGTGTGGGGAAGACATGCGCCGAGGCACAGAACTCATCCAGGCTCATGGCCCCGTCCAGCGCAAGTCCACGCTGGCTGGTCAGGCAGACGAAACCGTCGCTGAGCACCGGCTGCCATTGCAGCTCGGGGTGCAGTTGGTGGTAACTCGGCCCGAAACCGATGGCCAGGTCGATATCACCGGAAATCAACCGGTCCACCGGCAGGTCGCGGCTCAGCCGATCGAGGTGCAGGGAGGTGTTGGCATGGCTGCGCGACAAGGTCGCCAGTGCCTGGGGCAGAAAGGCCAGCTCGAAGTATTCCGGCGCGCACAGACGCCAGATCCTGGGGGCTGTGACGCCATCGCCCGCAGGATCATCCTCGGCGCAGCGGTTGACCGACTCGATCACCACGCGCAGGTAGGGTGCGATCTTTTCCGCCTTGGCGGTTGGCTGCAGCAGACCCTGCGAGGAGGCGAACAGGGTGTCGTCGAAACAACCGCGCAGGCGTTTGAGGCAGTAGCTCACCGTGGGCTGGCTGACGTTCATCAGTTCGGCGGTGCGCTTGGCACTGCGATATTCCAGCAAGTTGAGAAACACCACGATGTCTTGCAGGTCCAGCTGCTTCAGGTAATTGCTGTGAAGCATGCAGGGGCCTCCTGGGTCATCATGTTCATGGAATGGGATCGACGTCTTCGGGGAGCTTGGCCAGCATCAGTTTGAGCATTTGCGCCAGGGCTTCGCGCTGCTCGGGCAGCAGCGGTGCCAGGAACTGGTTTTGCAAGTCGGTGTGGCTGAAAACCGCTTTTTCGATGGCCGCAAGCCCGGCTGCAGTCAGCGCCACCTTATAGCTGCGCTTGTCGGCAGGGTCGTGGATCTGCTCGACCATGCCCGCCTCCTTGAGGCGGCTCAGTCGATTGGTCATCGCCCCGGATGTGATCAACAACGAGTTGTACAGCTCGGTCGGGGTCAGCTGGTACGGTGCGCCGGAGCGGCGCAAGGTCGCCATGACATCGAACTCCCCTTCCTTGAAACCGTATTGATCGAGCACCGCGCACCGTCGGCGCTCGAGGTGTTTCTGCAGGCGCGCCATGCGCCCGAAGACCTCCATGGACGAAGCGTCCACCGAGGGCATCGCCTGCGCCCATTGCGCGACGACGAAATCGACATGATCTTTCATTGGCATAACCGTCCGTTCACCCTGAACTCCCCAAGGGCCACATCCCTGCCGTACCCCGGCACCTTCCAAGTATCTTAACGTTAAGTTATCTTGATATGCACGAGGTATGAATCGGGAGGGAACATGGCGTTCTTCGAACACAACCGAAATCGCTATTACTACTTTGACGCCGGGGCCGGCACCCCCACCCTGCTCCTGCACGGGCTGGGCAACAGTGGCCGCGCCTGGACGGACCAGGTCGGGGCCCTGCTGCGCCTGGGCCATCGCGTCATCGTACCGGACCTGCTCGGCCATGGCGCGTCCAGCAATGCGCCGGAACACATCACGCCTCACCTGCAAGCCCAGGAGCTGATCGCATTGCTGGATCACCTTGGGCTGGCCAGCACTCAACTGATCGGGCTTTCGCTGGGCGGCATGATTGCTCTGGAACTGGCCTGCACCTACCCAGATGCCGTGGACAAACTGGTAGTGGCCGCGACCTTCGCCAGCATGAACAGCTCCGCGCGCCATCACCAGCTCGATGAGTGGGTCGAAAACCTTTGCCAACCGGACGGCTGCCTGAAGCGCTTCAAGACGACATGGCCGCAACTGGTCGGCAGTTCCTTCGCCGCCTCCAGCCAAGGACAGAGCCTCTACCAGGCCTGGCATGCCCAGGCCGCCATGCAACGGGCGCGCTGCCAGATCCACTGGTGCGAGGGTATGAAAACCTACGACCCGAGCGATCGACTGTCACACATCCAGGCACCCACCCTGGTGCTTGCCGCCGACGGCGACCGCATCAGCCCACCTGGCGAGGCCGAGGCCATTGCCAGACGTATTGCTCACGCCCAGCTCATCACTTTTCCAGGCGACGGCCATGTCTTCAACGTTTCCCATGCCCCGGCCTTCAACCGGGCACTCAGTGGTTTCCTGCAGGAGCAACAGCGACATGGGTGACACACCCTCCAAGGCCAGCGTAGTGCTGCTGGCGATTCTGGTCGGCATCAACCTGCGACCGATCATGGCCTCGGTCGGCCCGCTGCTCGATCTGCTGCAACGCGACCTGGGCCTGAGCAACTTCCAGGGCGGCTTGCTGACCACACTGCCGGTGATGATGATGGGCCTGTTCGCCCTCGCCGGGCCTTGGCTGCTGCGCCTGCTCGGCGAGGTCAAGGGCGTGGCCATCGGCATGACGCTGATTGCCGCAGCCTGTGCGGTACGCACCTACGTCGAATCGTCCTCTGCACTGATCGCCAGCGCTGCCGTGGGTGGCGTCGGCATTGCCGTGATCCAGTCGCTGATGCCCGCGTTCATCAAGCGCAACCATCCGCAAAGCGCAGGGATGCTCATGGGGCTGTTCACCACGGGGATCATGGGCGGTGCGGCCATCGCCGCCGCCATTGCCGCTCCCAGCGCGGGCAAGCTGGGCTGGAACCTCACTCTCGGCTATGCCGCCATTCCGGCCATGATTGCGCTGATCGCCTGGCTGCTCGCCGCAGGCAACGTGCATGCCTATCCCACGGCGGCCGGCCTGCCCTGGCGCAGTGGCCGGGCCTGGCTGCTGCTAGTGTTCTTCGGGATCGGCACCGGGGCGTACACCTTGGTGCTCGCCTGGCTGCCGCCCTTCTACATCGAACTGGGCTGGACAGCGAAAAGTGCCGGCTACCTGCTCGGCGCACTGACCATCACCGAGGTCATCGCCGGTTTGCTGGTGTCGGCGCTGATTCACCGTTTCCCGGATCGCCGCCAACCCTTGGCGCTGGTGATCCTGCTACTGATCGGCGGGCTGGCCTGCCTGATGGCGGCGCCGCTGCAACTGGCCGCCTTGGCCATCCTGTGCCTGGGGCTGGGCATCGGTGCGTTGTTCCCGCTCTCGCTGATCGTCACCCTCGATCATGCACGCTCACCGACCGAAGCCGGGTCGCTGCTGGCCTTCGTGCAAGGGGGTGGCTACCTGATTGCTGCCTCGATGCCGGTGGTGGCCGGGCTGGTGCGTGACGAGTTCAGCTCGTTGCACTGGGCTTGGGCCGTCATGGCGGGTGGCGCTGTACTGCTGCTTGCCTTGAGCGCCCTGCTCCGGCCGGTAACCCCGCGAACGGTCGCGGCCCAGGCTTGACCCTCCTCGACTCCGGGGCGCTCTCCAGCGCCCCGGACGCCCTACCCGATTTTTCCTGACCCGCCCCACCAGCGCACCACAGGCACTCTTTTGGTGCAAAAGCGCCGCAACCTCCCCCTGCCTACCCCGTCCCATGCGTGCTGGAGCCCAGTGGCACAGCCTTTGCGACGGTCTACCGTGCCCCATTCGCGAACTTAGTTTTTTTAACGTTCATGAGCACATATTTACTAATTTATCCATCTGCGCCCACGCCCCATGATCGCTTCCAACAAGAAAGCGTCGCCTTTTGCCGACGCGCATCCGGGCACCTTTGAAGTGCCCATCCTTGCCTTGGAGTCCGTCATGACCAGCGCAGCCACATCGGCACCTCTCATAGAAAAACACACGATCGGATACGTGCCCCCCGAAGACCGCCATGGAAAGGTAAAGGACTTGTTCACCCTGTGGTTCGGCGGCAACATCGCGCCGCTGCCCATCGTCACCGGCGCCCTGGGCGTGCAGTTGTTCCACCTGAACCTGATCTGGGGCATCGTCGCCATCCTGGTCGGTCATCTGGTCGGTGGTGTGCTGATGGCCCTGCACTCGGCCCAGGGCCCGCAGATGGGCATCCCGCAGATGATCCAGAGCCGCGCCCAGTTCGGCACCCTCGGCGCGCTGCTGGTGGTGGTGATCGCAGGGGTGATGTACATCGGCTTCTTCGCCTCCAACATCGTGCTGGCGGGCAAATCGCTGCACGGTGTGGTCGACAGCGTGCCCGTGCCAGTGGGCATCGTCATCGGCGCCCTGGGTTCGGGGATCATTGGCATCATCGGCTACCGCTTCATCCATGTGCTCAACCGCATCGGCACCTGGGTGCTGGGCATCGGCATCGTGGTGGGCTTTGGCTATATCTTCACCCACGTGCAGAGCGATGACTTCCTGACCCGTGGCAACTTCAACATCTCCGGCTGGCTGGCCACTGTGTCGTTGGCAGCGCTGTGGCAGATCGCCTTCGCCCCTTACGTGTCGGACTACTCGCGCTACCTGCCGGCCGATGTGAAAGTGTCGTCGACCTTCTGGACCACCTACCTGGGCTCAGCCCTGGGTTCGAGCCTGTCGTTCATCTTCGGCGCAGTCGCCGTGCTGGCGATCCCCGCCGGGATGGACACCATGGACGCCGTAAAGCTGGCCACCGGCGCCATTGGCCCGCTGATGCTGGTGCTGTTCCTGCTCAGTGTGATCAGCCACAACGCGCTCAACCTGTATGGTGCGGTACTGTCGATCATCACCCTGGTGCAAACCTTCGCCTATCGCTGGATCCCGACCGCGAAGACCCGCGCCGTACTTTCGCTGATCGTGCTGGCCGCGTGCAGCGTGGTGGCAGTCTTCGCCTCGTCCGACTTCATCGGTCACTTCGTCGACATGGTCTTGGTGCTGCTGGTCGTGCTGGTGCCGTGGACCGCGATCAACCTGATCGACTTCTATGCCATCCACAAGGGCGAGTACGACATCCAGTCGATCTTCAAGGTCGACGGCGGGATCTATGGGCGTTACAACCCGCAGGCGCTGATCGCCTACGCCGTCGGGATCGTGGTGCAGATTCCCTTCATGAACACGCCGCTGTACGTAGGCCCGGTATCGGAACACATCAATGGTGCCGACCTGTCGTGGCTGGTCGGGCTGGCGGTGACCACACCGCTGTACTGGTGGCTGGCCAGCCGTGACAGCGTCTACCGTCGCCGTCAGATGGGCGCCAAGCTCGCTGCCGGACATTGATGCAACGCGCTTGCCCTGCACTTGTGCAGGGCAAGCTGGTTTTTTCGCGGATGAATCGGAACACCTCTACGGCTCGAACCCTTCGACGATAATCACCTCGGCCTTGGCCACCCCCTGCCGATAGCGGCACGCCTCCTGATACAGATCCGACCGATAGCAGGCCAGCGCCTGCTCATACGAGTCGAACTCGATCACCACGTTGCGCTGCGGCGTCGCCCGCCCTTCCATCGCCTCGCTCCTGCCTCCCCGGGCCAGAAAGCGCCCGCCGAATGCCACGAACGCCGCTGGCGCTCGCTGGGTGTACTGCTGGTACTGCTCCGGGTCAGTGACGTCCACATGGGCGATCCAGTAAGCCTTCATCCGTCGATCTCCTGTACAGGGCTATTTATGTATTATGGTATACCATAAAAATTACCTGACCACAGTGAGCGTGCAGCATGGCTTTCAACAGCATCGAAGACCTTCTCGAAGACTACCGCCAGGGCAAGATGGTGCTGCTGGTGGACGACGAAGACCGGGAGAACGAAGGCGACCTGCTAATCGCCGCCGAGCGCTGTGACGCGCATGCCATCAACTTCATGGCCCGCGAAGCACGCGGCCTGATCTGTCTGACCCTGACCGACGAACACTGCCAACGCCTGGGCCTCGAACAGATGGTGCCGACCAACGGCAGCGTGTTCAGCACGGCCTTCACCGTATCGATCGAGGCCGCCAGCGGTGTCACTACCGGCATCTCTGCCGCCGACCGCGCGCGGACCGTGGCCGCCGCCATGGCCGCGGATGCCCGCCCCGAGCACCTGGTCCAGCCTGGCCATATCTTCCCCCTGCGCGCCCGCGAAGGCGGCGTACTGACCCGCGCCGGACACACCGAAGCCGGTTGCGACCTGGCACGCCTGGCAGGCTTCGCACCGGCCTCGGTGATCGTCGAAGTGCTCAACGACGACGGCACCATGGCCCGCCGCCCGGACCTGGAACTGTTCGCCGAGCGCCACGGTATCAAGATCGGCACCATTGCCGACCTCATCCACTATCGCCTGAGCACCGAACAGACGGTAAGGCGCATCGGCGAGCGTGAGCTGCCAACGGTACACGGCACCTTCCGCCTGGTGACCTTTGAAGACCGTATCGAAGGTGGCGTACACATGGCGATGGTGATGGGCGACATCCGCCGCGAGCAGCCGACGTTGGTGCGCGTGCATGTCATCGATCCGCTGCGCGACCTGGTCGGCGCCGAATACGCAGGCCCTGCCAACTGGACGCTGTGGGCGGCGCTGGAGCGGGTCGCGGCGGAGGGCGCCGGGGTGGTGGTGGTCCTTGCCAACCACGAATCGTCCCAGGCCCTGCTCGAACGCGTGCCACAACTCACCCAGCCGCAGCGCCCCTACCAGCGCGGACAGTCGAAGGTGTATTCGGAGGTGGGCACCGGCGCCCAGATCCTGCAGGACTTGGGCGTGGGCAAGCTGCGCCATCTTGGCCCACCGCTCAAGTACGCGGGGTTGGCGGGGTATGAGCTGGAGGTGGTGCAGAGTATTCCCTTCGAAGCGATCTGATTCGCTATCAATTCGTGAAAACTGAAACGCCCGCTGCCGCGGGCGTGCGTTATTTGAAGCGAAAAACAGATAACCCCATCAACCAAAGCAGCCCGAGGAAAATGCATAACGTTGCAATCTGTATACGGCGCTTCAAGCAATACGGAAAACTCTTTACATCAAGAGGATCCAGCGTTCCACGCCGAATACCAATCGAAGGACACGTTAGCGCTGAGCTCATGGCAGCCACTATGAGCATTCGCGACCAAAGCGAGGTCACTCCCCAAACTTTGATTTCCGCATCTATCCCCGAGCTTCTTCCAAAAGCACGACACATCACGACGAAGTGACGAGATGCAGAAATATGAAGCACCATCAAAATCCCCAGCAACATAATTGCAAAGGGCGCACCTATGAATACCAATTTGCAATTAGCCGACCAACTGCTGGCATCAATCATCTGAGACCTCGTAGAGCAACTCCCCCCAATACTCTCCGTAACGCCCACCCCATTCTGCGGCACCAACGGAACCCGCCCCTACCAACGCGATACCGCAAACTGCTTTTCCCCACACCCCAAAATGGCAGACCAAGTTAGCCACCTTGCCCGCAGCGATACCGCCACCAAAACCTGCTACTAGACTCCCGCTAAAAGCGCCCGTTTCGGTAAAGCGCACCTTGCGACACTCATCGGTCTCTCCAGACCGACAAGCCTCTTGCACCTTCAGATACGAAGCTGTCGCACACAGTCCAATCGCCACATACCCCCATACTTCAAATATCGCGCTGTTTTCGCCACTTCATCCAAGTGCGTTGCATATCCCGGTATCTGCCCCGGCCCTCCGGCCTTTTTCCAGTGATGCACCAAGCTCTTCGGCGAAATACCCAGGTCCCGGCGCAACGTCTCGTAGCCCCCCAGGTTCAATCGTTTGTGCAGGAACGAGCTGCTCAATTGCGCACTGAGCTGCTTATACAAGGCTTGGCGTGAAGTGAAGAACTCGGGGCTGTGCAAATGGCCATGCAGTATGAACTGCCGCTGGTGCAATGCTTCGATGCCCTTGAGCGTGTCCTTGACACGTCCCAAGCCCTGATCAAGCATGTCCTTGCCCACCCCCATGGAACTGCTTGCTCCACTCAAAACTCCGGCAATCTCCCCGATGTGTTCCATCATGAAGTTGGCTTCTGCCTCGCTGAGAGTCGCCAAGGCCCCACGCGCGCGTTCGGCAGCCTGCATCAGTAGCGCCTCTTCGTGAGTGCACGCCTGGAGATTGTCAGGGTTACCGACAACAAAGATCTCACCCGCCTTGAAGCCGTGTTCGAAGGTAGGGTTCAGCCGCTGTAGCCGAGCGATGGGGAGCGTTGAGTCTTGCGACAGCAGTCGGGCCAGCACCTGAGGGCCGGACATGCTGCGCGGCACGATGTAGAAGCCAGGCTCCAGTGCAGAGAACTGAGCCCCCTGGCCTGCGTAGAGGTTCGATTTCATTGAAGCCGCAGCCGGTGCAGGCGATGGTGAGTTGCTTGCCTTAAAAGCACCCGAGGTCAGCCTCGCACGACCTGCCGCCACTCCATGGTCTAGAGGAGCCACCACGCGATTGCTGCCACTGGGGCATCCACAAGCGACCAACGCCCCGTCCACGGCCACAGGGCGACCGTAGGACACAAACCACGGTACGCCTTCGACAACGGTGCCGACCTCACCACACACAGGGCATGGCGTAGTGCTGTCACCCTGCCGCAGCACGGCGCGATCGTTCGCCTGATAGTTGATACCACTTGCGATACACACAGCGCCGGTGGAGGTCATGTCGCCGTCCAGCGCTTGACCTTTGCCATTCAGATTGACGCGAAGCATGCGCAGACTCCGTTGCTTGAGGAATGCGCAAACCTAACAGGCGCAAAGAGATCTACTTCCTTAGCAGGCACGAAATAGACATCTCCTACAGCGAGAAATGACGATTCAGCGCGCCCTGCAATGTCGCAGGTGATCGCCGGTAACACCGAACGCTTGCCAAAAGCTTGGAATACCATAATATGATATCCCGTAGACCTTAAATCTGCCGGCCACACCTACAATCACACAACGGCCACGAACCACCTGAAATAGCTGCTCCCGAACACAGTTGGCGGGCGCGACAAAAGCCCCGCCTCGAATAACAAAAGCAACGAGGGCGTAACCATGCTGTTGAGCAAACGAGTCACCGCTGTGCTGTCCGCAAGCCTGCTAGCCCTGGCCTGCCAGGCCACCCAGGCCGCCGACAGCCTCAACTTCGTCAGTTGGGGCGGCACCACCCAGGACGCCCAGAAACAGGCATGGGCCGACCCCTTCAGCAAGAGCAGCAACATCAAGGTCGTACAGGATGGCCCGACCGACTACGGCAAGCTCAAGGCCATGGTCGAAAGCGGCAACGTGCAATGGGATGTGGTCGATGTCGAAGCCGACTTCGCCCTGCGTGCCGCCAGCGAAGGCCTGCTCGAACCCCTCGACTTCTCCACCATCCAGCGTGATCGCATCGACCCGCGCTTCGTCTCCGACCATGGCGTCGGCTCGTTCTTCTTCTCCTTCGTGCTCGGCTACAACGAGGGCAAGCTCGGAGCCAACAAGCCGGTCGACTGGAGCGCGCTGTTCGACACCAAGACCTACCCCGGCAAGCGCGCGCTGTACAAGTGGCCGAGCCCCGGCGTGCTCGAGCTGGCCCTGCTCGCCGACGGCGTGCCTGCCGACAAGCTCTACCCGCTGGACCTGGACCGCGCCTTCAAGAAACTCGACACCATCAAGAAAGACATCGTCTGGTGGGGCGGCGGTGCCCAGTCGCAACAGTTGCTGGCCTCTGGTGAAGCAGCACTCGGGCAGTTCTGGAACGGCCGCGTCTATGCCCTGCAGCAGGACGGCGCCCCGGTGGGCGTGAGCTGGAAGCAGAATCTGGTCATGGCCGACTTCCTGGTCATCCCCAAAGGCGCCAAGAACAAGGACGCGGCCATGAAGTTCCTGGCCAACGCCAGCAGCGCCAAGGGCCAGGCCGACTTCGCCAACCTTACCGCCTACGCCCCGGTCAACCTCGACAGCGTGGCCGAACTCGACAAGAAACTCGCACCCAACCTGCCAACCGCCTATGCCCAGGACCAGGTGACCCTCGACTTCGCCTACTGGGCCAAGAACGGCCAGGCAATCGCCGCGCGCTGGAATGAGTGGTTGGTCAAATGAAAGTCGCCATCAACGCCCTGCACAACGCTCAAGGTGCCGACCCCGGCACCGGCGCCCCACGCGCGGCGGTGCGCCGACCGCCGCTGAGCCAGCGCTGGCGTGGCAGCCGCAACCTGCTGCCGGCCTTGCTGTTCCTCGGCCTGTTCTTCTTCGCGCCATTGATCGGCCTGCTGCTGCGCGGGGTACTGGAGCCGGTGCCAGGGCTGGGCAACTACGAGCAACTGTTCGCCAACTCAGCCTACGCCCGAGTGCTGTTCAACACCTTCTCGGTGGCGGGCCTGGTGACCGTGATCAGCGTGTTGCTGGGCTTTCCGCTGGCCTGGGCGATCACCCTGGTGCCTCGCGGCTGGGGTCGCTGGCTGCTGAACATCGTGCTGCTGTCGATGTGGACCAGCCTGCTGGCCCGCACCTACTCCTGGCTGGTGCTGCTGCAGGGTTCGGGGGTGATCAACAAGCTGCTGATGGCGCTGGGCATCATCGATGCGCCGCTGGAGATGGTGCACAACCTCACGGGCGTGGTGATCGGCATGAGCTACATCATGATCCCGTTCATCGTGCTGCCACTGCAGGCGACCATGCAGGCCATCGACCCGATGGTGCTGCAGGCCGGCTCGATCTGCGGCGCCAGCCCTTGGACCAACTTCTGGAAGGTGTTCATCCCGTTGTGCCGCTCAGGCTTGTTCTCGGGTGCGCTGATGGTGTTCGTGATGTCGCTCGGTTACTACGTCACCCCGGCATTGCTGGGCGGTGCGCAGAACATGATGCTGCCCGAGTTCATCATCCAGCAGGTGCAGTCGTTCCTGAACTGGGGCCTGGCCAGCGCCGCCGCGGCATTGCTGATGGTCATAACCCTGGTGCTCTTCTACCTGTACCTGAAGCTGCAGCCGGAATCCCCGGTCGGCAATGCGAGGTAATTCTTCATGCTCCTGTCCCCCAACGCCATGGGTCGCCCGCTGCGCACGGGCCTGTACCTGACCACCGGGATCATCGCCGCCTTCCTGCTGCTGCCGGTGGTGTTCATCGTCCTGCTGTCGTTCGGCTCCTCTCAGTGGCTGGTGTTCCCGCCTCCCGGCTGGACCTTCAAATGGTACGACCAGTTCTTCTCCAACCCCGAGTGGATGGACGCCGCGCTGGCCAGCCTCAAGGTTGCCGTACTGACCACCTTCGCCGCCGTGGCCCTGGGCCTGCCGACCGCCTTCGCCCTGGTACGCGGGCGCTTTCCCGGACGCGAGCTGCTCTACGGCCTGTTCACCATGCCGATGATCGTGCCCCTGGTGATCATCGCGGTCGCGGTCTACGCGCTGTTCCTGAAGCTGGGCTACACCGGCACGCTGTTCGCCTTCGTGGTCAGCCACGTGATCGTCGCCCTGCCCTTTACCATCATCTCGATCATCAACTCGCTGAAGCTGTTCGACCAATCGATCGAGGATGCTGCGGTGATCTGCGGCGCTTCGCGGCTGCAGGCGATCGTCAAGGTGACTTTCCCGGCCATCCGCCCGGGCATGATCGCCGGCGGCCTGTTCGCCTTCCTGGTCTCGTGGGATGAGGTGGTGCTCAGCGTGATGATGGCCAGCCCCGACCTGCAGACCCTGCCGGTGAAGATGTGGACCACCCTGCGCCAGGACCTGAGCCCGGTGATCGCCGTGGCCTCGACGCTGCTGATCGGCCTGTCGATCCTGGTCATGTTCATCGCCAGCGCCCTGCGCCGTCGCAACGAAACCAACGCCTGAGTGCCGGAGACAACAATAATGAGTGCAGTCATCAAAGAAGCCGCGCACGGCAAGACCCTGGTCACCCTGCGCAACCTGAACAAGCACTACGGCGACTTCGCCGCGGTCGACAACATCAGCCTGGACATTCAGGACGGCGAATTCCTCACCTTCCTCGGCTCCAGCGGCTCGGGCAAGTCCACCACCCTGTCGATGCTGGCCGGCTTCGAGACCCCCAGCAGCGGCGAGATTCTGGTCGAAGGCCGCTCGCTGGTGAACGTGCCGCCGCACAAGCGCGACATCGGCATGGTGTTCCAACGCTACTCGCTGTTCCCGCACCTGAGCGTGCGCGACAACATCGCCTTCCCACTGGCCATCCGCAAGCTGGGCAGCGCCGAGATCGCCAAGCGCGTCGACGCCATGCTCAAGCTGGTGCAACTGGAAACCTTCGCACACCGGCGCCCGGCCCAGCTCTCCGGCGGCCAGCAACAGCGCGTGGCGATCGCCCGGGCGCTGGTGTACGAGCCGCGCATCCTGCTGATGGACGAGCCCCTCGGTGCCCTGGACAAAAAGCTGCGCGAAGATCTGCAGGACGAGTTGCGCCAGTTGCACCGGCGCCTGGGCATCACCATCGTCTACGTCACTCATGACCAGGAAGAAGCGATGCGCCTGTCCCAGCGCATCGCTATCTTCAGCCACGGCAAGATCGTCGGCCTGGGCAGCGGTTACGACCTCTACCAGAACCCACCCAACGCCTTCGTCGCCTCGTTCCTGGGTAACTCCAACTTCCTGCGGGTCACGGCCAGCAGCCATGGCGCGGCGGCGTTCGAGGGCCAGTCGCTGGCCATTCGCCTGACCTCAGGGCTGGCCGCGGGCCAGGATGCACTGATCATGGTCCGCCCGGAAAAGGCCCTGGCGCTGAGCACCGAGCAGGCGACCCGCGAGCCGCTGCCCGCTGGCTGGAACGAGGTGAACGCCAAGGTCGGCGAAGTCTTGTTCCTTGGCGAAAGCCAGACCTGCCAAGTGGTGACGGCAGGGGGTACAGAAATGACGGTCAAGGCGCTGTCGGCGGCGGGCATGCCGATGCAGCCGGGCGATACGGTCAAGGTACGCTGGGCGGTGGCCGATGCCTGCGTGTACACCGAGTGGGCCGAGAGTGACCTGAGCAAGGCTGCCGGCGCACACTGACAGGCCTCTTCGCAGCAAGCCCGCTCTCTGTAGGAGCGAGCTTGCTCGCGAAGAGAGCGACACCAACCTGCGCCATCACCCCGGCAACCGATACCGCTCGGCAAAGAACTGCCGGCCTCCAGCGGTGGCAGCCACGTCATCGTGCAGATGCAAGGTGCCGACGGGCGCCAGTTCAGCAATGCCTACTCACTGATGAGCGATCCGCAGCGCACGGCTGGTGCTGAACCTGCAAGGCACGCCACCCGGCAGCTCGGCACCGCGGCCTCACCCGCGGTGCAGTACCATGTAGACGTCCTTCCTGCGTCGACATGCCCATGACCCATCCCGCCAGCTTCCCGGATACCCCCCACGTCTGCCACGACCTGCCGCGTCGGGTGCTGTTCCTGGCCTACCCGCAAATGGGCCTGCTTGACCTGACGGGCGCACAGACCGTGTTCTGGGCGGCGACCAAGGCCCGCAACGAGCGAGGACTGCCAGGCTATGAAGTGCGTACGGCAAGTCTTGGCGGCGGACTGATCACCACAGCCGAGGGCCTGGCGGTGGCCAGCGAATGCCTGCAAGTCCTGCTCGATCAAGCGTTGGACACGCTGGTAGTGCCCGGTGCTCCGCTGATGATCGGGCTGCTACCCGACCAGGGCGAGTTGATCGAAGCCCTGCGACACGCCAGCCACAAGGCACGACGCACTGCATCAGTGTGCAGCGGCACCTTCCTGCTCGCCGCAGCCGGTTTACTGCAGGGGCGTCGTGCCGCCACCCACTGGGCGATGTGCGACGACCTGCAGCGGCTGTTCCCTGAGGTGCAGGTCGATGCCGAGTCGATCTTCGTCGAACAGGAGCATGTGTGGACCTCGGCCGGCGTCAGCGCTGGCATCGACCTGGCACTGGCCCTGGTCGAGGCCGACTGTGGCCGAGAGGTCGCCATGCAGGTGGCACGGGAACTGGTGGTGTTCCTCAAGCGGCCCGGTGGCCAGACCCAGTTCAGCCAACTGCTCAAGGTCCAGGGCGAAGACAGCGGCGCCTTCGAAGCCTTGCACCTATGGCTCAACGACAACCTGGGCGACCCGCGCCTGAGCGTCGAACGCCTGGCGGAGCAGGCGAACATGAGCCTGCGCAACTTCACCCGGGTGTACAAGCAGAAGACCGGGCGAACTCCCGCCAAGACCCTCGAGCTGTTTCGCGTGGAAGCCGCGCGCCGCCTGCTGGAGAACTCGGCGCAGCGGATCGAGCAGATCGCCCGCCTGTGCGGCTTCGGTAACGAAGAAAGGCTGCGCCTGGCGTTTCAGCGCCACCTGCAGGTCAGCCCGCGCGACTATCGCGCCCGTTTCGCACGTAGCGTGCCCCTGGCCGAAATCCAGGGATCTTTGACCTAGGGCCTGCCCGGCAGCGCACGTAGCATCGCCGTGACAGATCGAGCCTTGCGGCTACGCCTGTCGGGCCACGGCCGTGCGCCGACGGGAAGCCTTATCATCGACTTCGGCCAGTCAGGCGAACCGCACTGCGCCGCCAGCCGTTCGAGCGACTCTTCCTGCGTCATCGCGTGCCGTGCCCGTTTCCGACAACACCCATAATTTGCGGTATCCGGAATTTTCCAGGAGCACAACGATGAAACAGATCCTGATCCTCGGCGCAGGCTTTGCCGGCCTCTGGAGCGCCCTGGGCGCTGCGCGTCAGCTCGACCTGCAAGGACGCGACGACGTCCAGATCACGGTGCTCGCACCACAGGCCGAGCTGCACATCCGCCCACGCTTCTACGAGTCTGACGTTCACCAGATGGCTGCCCCGTTGCAGGCGCTGTTCGACGCAGTAAAGGTGCGCTTCGTACAAGGCACGGCCCACCACATCGACGAGGCAGGCCAGCGCGTCGGCTATCGCAGCGCAGATGGCAGCGAGGCGACCCTGGCCTACGACCGGCTGATCATGGCGTGCGGCAGCATCCTCAATCGTCCGGCGCTTGCGGGTATCGAGCGGGTCTTCGATGTCGACAAGATCGACAGCGCCACACGCCTGGAAGAGCATCTCAAGTCGTTGCCTGCCCAACCCGATACACCGGCGCGCAATACCGTGGTGGTTGCCGGTGGAGGCTTTACCGGTATAGAGACGGCCACCGAACTGCCCGCACGGCTGCGCAAGATCCTCGGCGACCAGGTCAAGCATCGCGTGGTCGTGGTCGATCGCGGTGCACGAATCGGTGCTGCGCTGGGCGATGGCATCAGCCCGGCGATCGTCCAGGCATCGCAAGCGTTGGGCGTGGAGTGGATCTGCGGCGCATCAGTAACCGCAGTGGACGCCGCCGGCGTCACGCTGGACAACGGGCAGCGCATCGAGGCAAATACCGTGATCTGGACCGTCGGCTTCGTGGCCAACCCACTTACCGCACAGGTCAGCGGCGAGCACGACCTTCAGGGCCGTCTGCATGTGGACGGCACCCTCAAGGTCAAGGGTAATGCGGCGGTCTACGCGGCAGGTGACGTCGCCTATACCGCCTGCGACGAGGTGGGCAATTTCGCGGTGATGTCGTGCCAGCACGCCATCCCGCTGGGGCGCTACGCCGGCAACAACGCCGCCGCCGAGTTGATCGGCGTGGCGCCGATGACCTACAGCCAGCCCAAGTACGTGACCTGCCTGGACCTCGGTGCGTGGGGCGCGGTGTACACCGAAGGCTGGGACCGCAAGGTCAGCCCGCCGGAAGACAAGCACGAGGCCAAGGCACTCAAGAGCCAGATCAACAGCATCTGGATCTACCCACCTGCGGCCGAACGCGCGGCCGCCCTCGCCGCAGCCGACCCCTTGATCCCTGTGGCCTGATGCAGCCCGCTGCGCGTCTGCAAGCCGCTGGCAGACGCGCAGCGGTTATAACCCCTGCGCAATACTTCACTTCCCTTGACCACTTCTCCTGCCCTAGTCTTGGCCAATCGCACCCTGATCGCATCAGGCGATCGCAATGGGATCGAAGACCATCAGGAGATTTAATCGGATGAGCAGCAGCCCCTACGTCCCACCGAAGGTCTGGAAAAACGACGCCGCAGCCAGCGGCCAGTTCGCCAGCATCAACCGCCCGATCGCCGGCCCCACCCACGACAAGAACCTGCCCGTCGGCAAGCATCCCCTGCAACTCTACTCGCTGGCCACGCCCAACGGCGTCAAGGTCACGGTCCTGCTCGAAGAGCTGCTGGCCCTGGGGCACAGCGGCGCTGAATACGACGCCTGGCTGATCCGCATTGGTGATGGCGACCAGTTCTCCAGCGGCTTCGTCGAGGTCAATCCGAATTCCAAGATCCCGGCCCTGCTCGACCGCAGTGTCGAACCGCCAGTGCGGGTGTTCGAGTCCGGTTCGATCCTGCTACACCTGGCGGAAAAGTTCGGTGCCTTCCTGCCGAAAGACCCAGCCGCCCGCGTCGAAAGCCTGAACTGGCTGTTCTGGCAGATGGGCTCGGCGCCTTACCTGGGCGGTGGTTTCGGCCACTTCTATGTGTATGCGCCGGAGAAGATCGAGTACGCCATCAACCGCTTCACCATGGAAGCCAAGCGTCAGCTCGACGTGCTCGAGCGACGCCTGGGGGTGAGCCGTTACCTGGGTGGCGACGAGTACAGCATCGCCGACATCGCCGTATGGCCGTGGTACGGGCAGCTGGTGCGCGGCAACCTGTACGGCGCGGCCGAATTCCTGGCGGTGGACGAATATCCGCACGTGCAGCGCTGGGCCGAAGAGATCGCCCAGCGCCCGGCCGTGCAGCGCGGCACGCGGGTCAACCGCACCTGGGGCGATGAGGCCAGCCAGGTGCCGGAGCGGCATTCAGCGGCCGACCTGGATTGAGCTCGACGTCGCGGCGCCCGCTTCGCGGGCGCCCGGCTCAACGCACCAGGTGCAGGAAGTGCAGGTGCCGTTCGAAGTGGTCGAGAATGTCGCCGATCACTTCGTCCTTCGACCAGCCCATCACATCGTGGTCCTGGCCACCTTCACGCAAATGCACTTCGGCACGGAAGTACTTGCGCTCCTCCCCGGCGGCATCGCTCAGGACGAAGCTGGGCATGGCATAGGCGCGTGGACGAATCTCGTAGACGAACACCTCATCGCTCGGCCCTACCTTGAGCGTCACTCGGCCACCCTCGCCTTCCTCGACACTGCATTCATACCCCTGGCGACGCCACTCCTCGGCCACCGATTGGCAGGCCGGCAGCGCTACGTCAGCGATGAAGCGCTGCACATGTGAACGGCGCGGGAACATCGCCAGGGTGCGCAGACGTCGCTGCCAGTTGCCCGCAGCACGCGAAGCGGTCGGCGAGATAGCCAGCGCCTGGTAGCGCAGGTCACGCTTGGTGGCGTCGAGTTTGAGCGCCTTGAGCAGCCCGCGCATGCTCAGTAGCAACGCCAGGGTAAACGGCAGCGCACTGGCGATGGTCGCGGTCTGCAGCGCCTTGAGGCCGTCGGCCAGCAGCAGTGCGATGGCGACGATGCCCATGCTCGAGGCCCAGAAGATCCTCTGGCGGATCGGTGTGCCCTCCTTGCCGCCGGAGGCCAGCATGTCCACCACCATCGCGCCGGTATCGGCCGAGGTGACGAAGAACACCACCACCATCACCACCGCCAGGGTGCTGATGATGCTGGCGAAGGGGAAATGCTCGAGGAAGGCGAACAGTGCAAGCGACGTATCCTGCTCCACCGCCGCGGCCAGGTCGGTCAACCCCTCGTCAAGGATCATGTGGATCGCTGTATTGCCGAACACCGTCATCCACAGCAGGGTGAACGCAGTCGGCACCAGCAGCACGCCGGTAACGAATTCACGGATGGTGCGCCCGCGCGAGATGCGCGCGATGAACAGCCCGACGAAGGGCGACCAGGCCAGCCACCAGCCCCAATAGAACAGGGTCCAGCCACCAATCCAGTCGGTGGGCTGGTAGGCATAGAGGTTGAGGGTACGGCTGACGATCTCGCTCAGGTAGCCGCCGGTGTTCTGCACGAAGGTCTGCAGGATCAGTACGGTGGGGCCCAGCAGCATGACCATCAGCAACAGCAGCACGGCCAGGCCCAGGTTGAGTTCGGAGAGGCGACGAATGCCCTTGTCCAGCCCGGACATCACCGAAAGGGTGGCCAGGAAGGTGGTGCCGATGATCAGCGCGATCTGGATAGGAGTGGATACCGGCACGCCGAACAGCGCATTGAGCCCGGTGTTGATCTGCGACACGCCAAAGCCCAGTGAGGTGGCCACGCCGAACACCGTGCCGATGATCGCGAAGATGTCCACGGCATGCCCCAGGGGGCCGTGGATACGCTCGCCGATCAACGGGTAGAGTGCCGAGCGCAGAGTGAGTGGCAGGCCATGACGGTAGCTGAAGTAGGCCAGGATCAGCGCGACGATGGCGTAGATCGCCCAGGCATGCAGGCCCCAGTGGAAGAAGGTAATGCGCATCGCCTCACCCGCAGCCAGCACCGTCCCGCCCTCGCCAATGGGCGGTTTGAGAAAGTGCATGACCGGCTCGGCGACACCGAAGAACATTAGGCCGATGCCCATGCCTGCGGAGAACAGCATGGCGAACCAGGTGGCGTTGTTGTAGTCGGGGGTGCTGTGGTCGGGGCCGAGCTTGATATCGCCATAGCGGCTGACACCCAGAAACACCACGGTGCCGAGAATCAGCGCCACCCCGAGAATGTAGAACCAGCTGACATTGCCGATGATCCAGCCCTGGATATGTGCGAACAACGCCTGGGCATGGGCCTGGAACACACTGGCGTACAGCACCAGGATCAGCAGCAGGATCGCGGAAATCCAGAAAACCGGTGGATTGATGGTGGGCTTGCGAGGTTGTTCGGGCGAACTTGCCATGTACGGGTAATCTCCATCAGGGCGCTTAATGCGCACGGTTAGCTACGACAAACGGTAGACGCTGATGGTTTTGCCCGTCGTGACATATCGGATGTTTCTGAATCTTTCAGAACATGCCCCCACGCCGCACGCCCGCCTGCCGGCACATGCCGTGCTGCAAACAGGTTTTTCCCTGGTGCAAACCTGCGCCCGCGCAGGGCTTCTTGTACACTCGCCTGCATAAAATCCACCTGTACATTTTGGTGACAGCATGATCGAGGTAACCGAGGTTTCCATTGCCGAGCTGCGCAACGCGCTCGAGTCCGGCCGCACGACGGCGGTCGAACTGGTCAAGGCCTACCTGGCCCGCATCGACGCCTACGATGGAGCCGACACCGCCACCGCGCTGAACGCCGTCGTGGTGCGCAACCCCGAAGCGCTCAAGGAGGCCGAGGCCTCCGACGCCCGCCGCGCTGCCGGCACCACCCTGGGCCCGCTGGACGGCATCCCCTACACCGCCAAGGACAGCTACCTGGTCAAGGGCCTGACCGCCGCCTCCGGCAGCCCGGCATTCGAGCACCTGGTCGCCCAGCGCGATGCCTTCACCGTCGAGCGCCTGCGCGCTGGCGGCGCGATCTGCCTGGGCAAGACCAATATGCCGCCCATGGCCAACGGCGGCATGCAGCGGGGCGTCTACGGCCGCGCCGAAAGCCCGTACAACGCCGCCTACCTCACCGCGCCCTTCGCCTCCGGTTCCTCCAACGGCGCCGGTACCGCCACTGCGGCGAGCTACAGCGCCTTCGGCCTGGCCGAGGAAACCTGGTCCAGCGGTCGTGGACCTGCTTCGAACAACGGCCTGTGCGCCTACACCCCGTCGCGTGGGGTGATCTCGGTGCGCGGCAACTGGCCGCTCACGCCAACCATGGATGTGGTCGTGCCGTACGCACGGACCATGGCCGACCTGCTGGAAATTCTCGACGTGGTGGTGGCCGACGACGCCGACACCCGTGGCGACCTGTGGCGCATGCAACCCTGGGTGCCGATCCCGGCAGCCTCGAGCGTGCGCCCGGCCAGTTACCTCGACCTCGCCGTCGGCGCCGGCGCGCTCAAGGGCAAGCGCTTTGCCGTACCGCGCATGTACATCAATGCCGACGCCGAGGCCGGCACGTCGGAAAAACCAGGCATCGGTGGCCCGACCGGACAGCGCATCAACACCCGCGCCAGCGTCATCGACCTCTGGGAGCAAGCCCGCAAGGCGCTGGAGGCGGCAGGCGCCGAAGTGGTGGAAACCGACTTCCCGCTGGTCTCCAACTGCGAGGGGGATCGCCCGGGCGCACCGACCGTGTACAACCGCGGCATCGTCAGCAAGGAATTCCTGCATGACGAGCTGTGGGAGTTGTCCGGCTGGGCCTTCGACGATTTCCTGCGCGCCAACGACGACCCCAAGCTCAACCGCCTGGCTGACGTCGACGGGCCGAAGATCTTCCCGCACGATCCGGGCACCCTGCCCAACCGCGAGGACGACCTAGCAGCCGGCATGGACGAATACGTCAACATGGCCAAGCGTGGCCTCAAGTCCTGGGACCAGATCGCGACTGTCCCGGATGGCCTGCGCGGCCTGGAGCAGACGCGCAAGATGGACCTGGAAGACTGGATGGACGAGCACAAGCTGGACGCAGTGCTGTTCCCCACCGTCGCCGATGTCGGCCCGGCCGATGCCGATATCAACCCGGCCTCGGCAGACATCGCCTGGAGCAACGGGATCTGGGTCGCCAATGGCAACCTGGCGATCCGTCACCTGGGTGTGCCGACAGTGACCGTGCCGATGGGCGTGATGGCCGACATCGGCATGCCGGTGGGCCTGACCTTCGCTGGGCGAGCCTATGACGACAATGCCCTGCTGCGCTTTGCCGCAGGTTTCGAAGCCACTGGCTCGCGCCGGGTGATTCCACCGCGCACTCCGGCGCTAGGTTAAAGGCTCGAAGGCAATCCACACTCGCCAGATTCAACTATTTGTGTAAAATTCAACACACTTAAGAATCTGGCGATTCCCCATGCCCTCGCTTCCCCTCCAGCAAGAACGCCATCTCACCCTCACCGTCCTCAAGGCGGCACTTCAGGCCTTGGGCAGCGTTGCGCCGCGCAACCTGGAAATCCTCCTGCACGACCTGGACAATCCCGAGCACTCGGTGATCGCCATCGTCAACGGCCATCTTTCGGGCCGTCGAGTGGGCAGCCCGATCCTCGCCGCACCAGAACAGGACCAAGGCTTCAAGGCACTGATGCACGCCGGCCGTACTCAGGACGGCTGCGAGCCGGTGGTGCTGCCGGACTACCCCACCACCCTCAAGGGACGCACGCTGCGCAGTGCCACGGCAATCTTTCGTGACAGCAGCGGCCACCCGTTCGCAAGCCTGTGCGTGAACACCGACATCACCGGCCTCGATGCGGCCATGGCCTTCCTCCAGCACTTTCAGCCGTTCGGCGCCCTCCCAGACACATCCCCGCCCCGCGAGGCGGCCGACATGACGCTGCTGATGAGCGAGATCATTCAGGACTCGCTGCAGCGCTCGGGCCGGGGGCGGATGAACAAGCAAGCCAAGGTCGAGGCTGTGCGGGTGATGCAGGAACGCGGCTTGTTCATCGTCAAAGGTGGCGTCGAGAAGGCGGCCGACGCTCTGGGCGTGACCCGCTACACCATCTACAACTACCTGGAGCAGCTGCGCGGCGATGCCACGCCGGCTGCCCGCGAACGCTGAATGCGGAGCCCCACCATGACCTTGCATGTCCAGACCCCTCTGATCGAATCCCGCCCGCTGTCACTGGCCGCCGGCCCTACCCTGTGGCTCAAGCTCGAGGCCCTGCAGCCCTCGGGCTCGTTCAAGCTGCGCGGCGTGGGCCACGCCTGCGAAGTGCACCATGCGCGTGGCGCCCGGCACTTCGTGTCGTCGTCCGGTGGCAACGCCGGCCTCGCCGTGGCCTATGCCGGGCGCAAGCTCGGCGTGCCGGTGACCGTGGTGGTGCCGGAAACCACCAGCGCGCGCGCCATCGAACTGCTGAAGCTCGAAGACGCCCAGGTCGTGGTCAAAGGTAGTTCGTGGCAAGAAGCCAACCAGCATGCGCAAGGCTTGCTGGGCGCGGGTGATGCGTTCATCCATCCGTTCGACGACCCGCTGCTGTGGACCGGACATGCCAGCATGATCGACGAAGTCGCCCAGGCCGGGCTCAAACCCGATGCCGTGGTGCTGTCGGTCGGCGGCGGCGGTTTGCTCAGTGGCGTGGTCGAAGGGCTCAAGCGCAATGGCTGGCACGACGTGCCCGTTCTGGCGGTGGAAACCGAAGGCGCCGCATCACTGCATGCCGCCATCACCGCGGGCCATCCGGTGGAACTGCCGGCCATCAACTCCGTGGCCACCTCGCTGGGCGCCAAGCGTGTGGCGGACCAGGCACTGGCCTGCGCGCAGCACCATCCGTTGCACAGCGAACAGGTATCCGATCGTGCGGCGCTCCAGGCCTGCGAGCGCTTTCTGCACGATCACCGGATCCTGGTAGAGCCTGCCTGCGGGGCAGCGTTGGCCCTGGCCTACGCACCTGGGCGGCTGGCGCACTACAACAAGGTGCTGATGATCGTCTGCGGTGGCGCCACCGCCACGCTGGAGCAGATTCACGACTGGCTGGCAGCCTGAAGAAGGCCTGTGACTGCAAAACAAGGCCACTCCTGCAAGATCTGCAGGAGTGGCCGGTTCTTCAGGCGTGATTGATATCCCGGTCCTTGGTCTCAGGCAGGAAGAAGATACCCAGCACCGCAGTCATCACCGCGATGACGATCGGGTACCACAGCCCATAGTAGATATCCCCGGTGGCCGCCACCATGGCAAAGGCCACTGTCGGCAGGAAACCGCCGAACCAGCCATTGCCGATGTGGTAAGGCAGCGACATCGAGGTGTAGCGGATACGCGCCGGGAACAGCTCCACCAGCCAGGCAGCGATGGGGCCGTAGACCATGGTCACGTAGATCACCAGGATGGTCAGCAGCAACAGCACCATCGGGTAGTGGATCTTCGCCGGGTCAGCCTTTTCGGGGTAGCCGGCCTCCTTCAGTGCGCCGGTCAGGGTCGCGGTGAACGCATCGCCCTGGGCCTTGAGCTCGGCCGCCGCCAAGCCTGTGCCCTCGAAGCTTGGAATGACCCGTTCGCCGATACGCACCTGCGCCACACTGCCGGGCTCTGCACGTTCGTTTTCATAGGGGGTGGCGCGCTTGGCCAGCAGGCTCTTGGCGATATCGCAGGAACTGGTGAATTTCGCCTTGCCCACGGGATCGAACTGGAACGAGCACTGCGCCGGGTCGGCAATCACCACCACCGGGTTCTGCTCCTGGGCGACGAACACATCCGGGTTGCCGTACTCGGTCAGGCCCTTGAAGATCGGGAAGTAGGTGAGCGCGGCAATGATGCAGCCCGCCATGATGATCTTCTTGCGCCCGATACGATCAGACAGGCTGCCGAACAGGATGAAGAACGGCGTACCGATCAATAGCGAGCCTGCGATCAGCAGGTTGGCGGTCTGAGGGTCGATCTTCAGGGTCTGCAGCAAGAAGAACAGCGCATAGAATTGCCCGGTGTACCACACCACGGCCTGGCCGGCGGTGCCGCCCAGCAGCGACATGAGCACCACCTTGAGGTTATCCCAGCGCGCGAAGGATTCGGTCAGCGGCGCCTTGGACGCCTTGCCCTCGGCCTTCATCTTCAGGAACACCGGCGACTCGTTGAGCTGCATGCGGATGTACACCGAAATCACCAGCAGCAGGATCGAGATCAGGAACGGGATCCGCCAGCCCCAGGCTTCGAACGCTTCGGTGCCCATCACCGTGCGGCAGGTCAGGATCACCAGCAGCGACAGGAACAGGCCCAGTGTCGCGGTGGTCTGGATCCACGAGGTGAAAAAGCCACGCTTGCCGGGCGGTGCATGCTCAGCCACGTAGGTCGCCGCGCCACCGTACTCGCCGCCCAGCGCCAGGCCTTGCAGCAGCCGCAGGGTGATGAGAATGATCGGCGCCGCCACGCCGATGCTGGCGTAGCTGGGCAATATCCCGACCACGGCAGTGGACAGGCCCATGATGATGATGGTGATGAGGAAGGTATGCTTGCGCCCGATCATGTCGCCGAGACGGCCGAACACGATGGCCCCGAACGGCCGCACGGCAAAGCCTGCGGCAAACGCCAGCAAGGCGAAGATAAACGAGGTGGTTTCATTGACGCCGGCGAAGAAGTGCTTGGCGATGATCGCCGCCAGCGAGCCGTAAAGGTAAAAGTCGTACCACTCGAACACGGTGCCCAGGGACGAGGCGAAGATGACCTTGCGCTCCTCCCGACTGATGCCGCGTTGGGGCGCGCTGCCCGTCGATGTGCTGTCGATTGCCGCCATGGGTTGCCTCCGTCGTGTTCTTGTCAGGCCGGAGCACCTCAAAAGAAACAGCATCGCACCCTGGCCCCGGGTCTAAGCAGGACTACGGTTGCGCGAAGCACGACAGGGCAGGCTGCCCAGAATCGCAGCAAGGTACGTTGAAGCATAATCGGGATTGCGCGGATATCCACTGAGAATTGGAGGCTGCCCGGCGATCGAAAGAATCATCCCTGCTGCTGTTGGCCGACAGGTCCTTTCAACTCGACCTGGTTGCCATCGGGGTCATAACAGTACAGCGACAGCCCCTCGCCCTCGGCGCCGTATCGCGACTCCGCAGCCTCGACCACGACCCCGGCAGCACGCAGGTAACGGGTCAACGCCTGCTCGTCGAACGGATCGATACGCAGGCAGAAGTGATGCAGGTTGCGCCCGCTCTCGCCTGCCGCAGCGCCGCCCGGGCGACCGAGCTCACCGTCCAGGCTCACCAGATCGATCATCGCGGTGCCGGTGGCCAGATGGATCATGCCCAGGTCCGGGCGCTCCTTGCTCACCCGGCAGCCGAGTACATCACGGTAAAACGCGACGCTGCGCTGAAGATCGCGCACGCGCAGCACCAGATGATCGATATGGCGAATGGCAAAGGGACGCATGTGGCAGCTCCTGGTCGCAGCTCCGAAAGTGCATCGCAGCACCATAACCGATCCCTCGCAGGCAGGACAATTCGCTATCAGGCGTTAACCATCTACAGACGCGCGCCTCCCTCCAGCTCGTCCAATGGGCGCTTCCACGAAAGGAGCACTCCATGAGCAACCTCACCAACCAACATGAAGCACAGGTCCTGCGCACCTTGCCGAACTGGAGCAAGGACCTTCATCCGAAGCACTTCAGCGCACTGCTGGACACCCAACGCAGCCCTCACCTCTACCCCAGCGGTCACGCGTATGACTGGTACTCCTCGGCACTCCCCGAAGATCAGCAGGCGCTGCGCAATGCACTCGACCAGCGCGCCAAGAGCCTGCGAGCCCTGCAAAACAGCCTCTCGGGGCTGCTGGGCATCAGCGATTTCTGTCGGCCATTGCTGCAAAAGCGCTTCGACAAGGAGCTGCCGGTCAAGGTCGTGAACAAGGAGCAGTCAGTCGACGTCCTGCAGTACTACACTCAAGATTCCAAAGTCGCACAACCAACACGCGGCCAGACGGAAACGGTATACCTACCCTCAGGCCCTCCCGTGTACCGCTCCTTGCTCGCCGCTGCGCTGCACAACTTCAAGAGCGAGCTGGACACGCCTCGTTTCTCCGGTATACGTCTCGCCAAGGACGATGACCGATTCTTTCCAAGCCTTGACCTGAAGAAGTTCATCACTCTAACCCGCGATCTGGACCTGGGTCAGAAGTACCAGGAGCACCTGGCCGCCATCTATGATGGCAGTAATTCCGAGCAGATCAGCCGAGATTCGATCAGCGCACGCCAGGACGAGTTGAGGGTGCAAGCGCGCATCGCCTACCTCAAAGGCGACGTCACTTCCGACACGCTCGCTGCCCTGCATACGCTCTGCGCCGACCTGCCCGCCAGCAAGCAAGCGCCCTATAGCATCAAGTGCCAGTCGCTCAGTGTCTTCGGTTTTGAGCTGTACGAACTCATGCTGATTTCGATTGCGACGCCCAAGGCTACGTGCGTGGTGCTCTACCTCCCTGGGGACAGCACCGAGACGCTGAAAGAATTCAAATCAATGGCCGCCTGCCATATCCACCTGCGCACACGCCTGCTCGATCCAAAGGTCCGCCAGTCCTTCGTCGAATACACTTCGCGCGCCGTGCAGCCTGAACTCAACGGCCGATTGCGCAATGCGCTGTACAGCAACCCGACTGCAGACGACGCAGCGCTGACCGCACGGACGACGGTCAACCTGGACACGAACCTGACGACCCTGCCGTCTAGTCCGTGGAAGGAACTGGAGATACGCCATGTCAGACGTTTGAAGGCCGATGCCCGTGCGATTGTGGTACCGACCGCCGATGTCGATGCCCAAGCCCGCCTGGAGCGCCTCGAATTCTGGGGTGTCATCGGCATGGACATCCTCAACATTGCGGCCGTCTGCATACCGGGGCTCAACCCGGTCATGAGCCTGGTGATCGGTGCGCAGATGATGGGTTCGGTATTCGATGCGCTGCACGCCTGGGAAGAAAATGACAACGCCCAGGCCATCGCACACTTGAAGTCACTGGTAATCAATGCTGGCTTGCTGATTGGCACAGTAGCCGGTGGCGCGGTACTGCAATCGCACTTTGTCGATTCGATGCAAAGCATTAGCGTCAATGGCCAGGAGCGGCTGTGGAGCCCGAACATGGCAGGGTATGCCAGTGACCTGGAACTCCCCTCCGAGCTCGAACCCAATACACAGGGTCAGTATGTCTACCAGGGCAAGACCTATGTCCGCCTGGGCGAAGACCTCTACGAGCAGTTCCAGGACATGGACGGCCAGTGGCACGTTCGCCACCCAAGCGACCCGAACGCCTATAGCCCTGTGCTTGAGCACAATGACGCCGGGGCCTGGCGCGTGGCGCACGAGAATCCCCTGACATGGGACCGTGAGACTCTGCTCCAGCGCCAGGGCTCGGCGGCGCGCAGCCTCAGTGCAGAGCAACGCGACACGGCGCTGCGCAGCACCGGCTTGAGCGCGGACGTTCTACGTCATCAATTGGCAGAGGATGGTCGAACACCTTCACAGTTGTTGGACGCCTTCCAGCGCTTGCGCACCAGCGAAGAGATCTCTGGCCTGACACGCAGCGTTCGCGAAGGAACACGCTTCCCGGCATACAAGAATTTCGCCCTCAATGCCCTGACCCATTTGCCGGAATGGCCGAGCGATCACGTTCTGGAAGTCTTCAAGGGGAGCGAGCGTGCAGGCGAATCCGTCACCTACCCCAGGGCCAGCAGGCCCGGCGATCATGTGGTGCAGCTCAGCAGACAGGAGCTGGAGAATGGCGAACTGGTCAGCAGTGTGCTGGCTCAGATGGATCCCGAACAAGCTGCGCGTCTTGCGCCGGTCGAAGCTGGACAGGCATCCCGGATCCAGGTCTTGCAGGAGCGCCTCGCCAACCAACTCGAAGCCAACCGCCAGTCGATCTTCGACAGCCTACGCGCGCCTGCGGCCGAGCACAGCTCGTTGGCGGCCGAACGCTTGTCGCGGCAGTTTCCCAGCCTGCCGGGCGTGGCGGTGGATGAGATCGTCGAAAATGCCAGCCCGCAAGAGCGCGCGCGGATGAGCAGCCCTGATGGACGCGTCCCACTGCGCGTCGCCGAGGAAGCGCGCCTGATGCAAGCCCGCATTCGCCTGGATCGGGCCATCCTTGGTCTGAAACAGGCCGATCTGGCGACTGCCGATACCGCACTGCTGCGCGAGGGGCTGCAGACACAACCGCCAAAGACCGATGCCGCGCTGTTCGAGCTCGCCACCGCCGACCGAGACAAGGCCCGCCAACTGATCGGCCAGCAACCAGTCAGACCCGGCTTCCGCTCCCCTCTGCGCCTGAGCGACGGTCGGCTGGGCTATCCGCTCAGTGGCCGGGGCGTCTCCAGGGCGCGAGCAAGGCTCGCCAGGCTTTACCGAACACACAACGAAAGTCGGATCGATGACCTGATAGCACCACTAGGCACAGGTCGCGTATTGGAGAACAACATTTCTCGCCTTGAGTACGAGTGGCACACACTCACCCAGGATATCGACCGATGGGTGGACGCTTCACGAAATGCTGGTACGGAGTCCGGCGGAGTAGACGTGGCGCTGATGGACGCTTGGCGAAATCCGCAGGAGCACGAGCTGGAAATCCACAACATTGGCAGCGAGACCCCAACGCTGCCCAAGATTTCGGCGCGCTTCTCGAATGTCCGCACATTGCGCCTCAATCGGTTGGGGTTGAGGGCACTGAACCCCGATCTGCTTACTTGCTTCCCGGCTCTGGAAGAACTTGAAATACTCAACAGTTCGCAGCTCAGCGAATCCTCCCTGGCAACGGCGCTGCGAGCGGCACCAAATCTTCGCAGACTGGTACTCAGAGACACCGGATTGACCAGGCTCAGCCCTCAGATGCAGGAAACCCTGGCCGGCCTGCCCTCTCTGCGAGAGCTCGACCTGGGGCACAATGCACTCACCCTGAGTGCTGCGAACATCGACTTCCTCGCCGCACGCCGCCTGGATACCCTCAGGCTGAACAACAACCGCATCACACTCGATGCTGCCAGTGCCGAGCGTTTCCAGGGGATGATCCACATCCAGCAATTGAACCTGCGAGCCAACCCTCTGGGCGTAGCGCCTGATGTTGGCTACATGGCTCGGCTGTCGCACCTGAACCTGTCGCGCTGCGACCTGGAGCAATGGCCACAGGGGCTGACGACCCTGATGAGCCAAAGGCAGTACCAGCTGCGCCAGCTCGACCTGTCGATGAACCGTATCCACACCCTACCCGACCTTGAAGATATCCTTGCCACGCCTTTCGCCGAGGGTATCAATAGGCGCCAGGCGGGCATGCGCTGGACCTTCAACTACAACGGACTGGAGCCAGAGGTCCGTGCCGGGCTTGCCCGCATTCAACTCGTTGTCCACGAAAACGAAGGCGTGATCGGCCTGACAGAGGCATTCATACAGACCAATGCCACGCCAGAACAACGTCTGCTCTGGGCCAATCTATTCGGAACTGGCGAAAACCAGCCACTGCTGGACAAGCTGGGCTTGTTGCTCGATTCGGCAGACACTCGCCAACAACCTGCTGCCATGCGCAATCGCGTCTGGGCAGTGCTCAAAGCAGCAGGTGAGAGTACCGAGCTGCGTGAAAGGCTCAACGATGTCGCGGAACACTATCCCACCACTTGCGGTGATGCCGGCGCCGACGCATTCAGCGCACTGGAAACGGAGGTCAGCTTGCAGAAGATCAGCAACGGCGACTTCACCCTCAGTGAAAAATGGGCCTTGTTGCGCCAGCGTTACCGGCGAGAGCTGGTCAACAACCTGGCTGATCGCATCGCCCTTGCGCGCACGCTGCGTAAAGTCGGCCTGCAGCGGAGGCTCGAAAACAGTGCGGAGGACATCCCTGCGCTTGATCAGCTGGACGACCCAGACGCCATTCCGGACGATGTGTTGATCGATGGACTGGTCGACGATATAGAGATTCGCCTGGCGTTGCGCCAGGCACTCGCTGAGGACTTGGACTATCCAGAGCCGAGCGAGAACATGCTCTACAGGCCGACTGCCCACCTGTCGTACAAGGTGGAGGCCAACGTAAGCAAGGAAGTGACGCGTCTGGATACAGATCCGGCAGGGCCCCGCCAATGGATCGTCGAACAGCCCACCTGGCAGCTCAGCCTCAGGCGTGCCCATGCCTCACAGTTCGAGGCGGTCACCGAGTTCTGGCGACCCGGGCTTGATTACCTGCAGTACTGCCGCGACTTCGCTTCGCAAGTAAACGGCGAGACCGTCGAGCTCGAGCCCGTCACTTCGTTGTCGACCTCGGTCAGGAAGGCCCTGGAGAAAGCGATCGCTCAAGAGCTGCCCAGCAGTAACGGGAAACTGCAGCCGTTGCTGCTCACCGATGAACAGGACGTGGCGGCATTCAATGCGCTGCGCGATGAGCAGACGAGCGTCGAGCGCGGACTGTTCGAAAGCCTGACCCGGGAAGTCGAAACCGACTGACGCTGTGAATCCTCACTGGCCGCGCAGGTCCTCGAAGTAGACGTGCCGGCCTTGTACCTGGCTGGATGCGCGAGGCAGTGCCGCTGTCTCGCCGCTGACAGCTTCCACATGCCAATAGCAGTGCCTGATCGCCCGCGTCACCCCGACGTAGGCCAGGCGTTGCGCCTCGTCTTTCTGCGCACTGTCGAACGGCTGCGCATCCCCGGTACGCCCCAACCCGGCCATGCGGTAAACCTGATTCTTGTAGGGCGAACTGGTCAGGTATTGGCAATCGCCGAGCATGAACACGGCATCGGCCTGCAGGCCCTTGGCGCTGTGATAGGTGAGCTGACGCAGACGACGCTGCTCAGGCGGCAGGCTCGAATCAGCCCTGACCACAGACTCTATATGATTTGAAATCAGCAGCTTATCGCTACTTTTTCGAAACAACATCATCACTGTCTCGCCACGCTGGTAATGCTCGATCAGGGTTTGCCCGAGTGCGGCCTCATCGCGCTCGAACACCTTGACCGGCGACAACGGCAACGCAGCAGCGCCACCACAGGCCCTGGCCTTCTTGCCGGTGATTGCCGCTGTGCCGCGCACCAGGTGTTCCGCCGCATCGATGATGTGCTGCTGACTCCGGTAGTTCTCGACCAGCATCACCCGGGTATTGGCCGGCGATGGGAAGGTCTTGCCGAACTCCATGAAGTACTTTGGTGAACTACCGCGCCAGCCGTAGATCGATTGCCAGTCATCACCCACGCACATCAACGACGAATGCGCAGCGTTGCGCCCGGCATGCATGCCTGGGCCACGCCTGCGAATCTCACGCAGCGTCGCGCGCAGCCAACTGACGATCTGTGGCGAGACATCCTGGAACTCGTCGATCATCAGATGCGCCAGCGGGCGTAGCAGCGAGTCTGGCAACAGTTGCAGATTCTCGGGGTTGTTCTCGCCGAACAGCGCGAACATGCGGTTATAGGTCATCACCGGCGGGGACTGTCCGAGCAGGTGGGCCTCCAACGCCTTCCAGTACAGGGCCAGGGCTTCGAAGAACGGCGCATCGCTGTCGCCCGGCGCAAAGCTCATGCGAGCAACAGCACTCCCGACCTCCAGCCCCAGGTTCTCGATGAAGCTCGCCGCACCGACGAAGGCATCGAGTAATGGCGTTGGGGCCAGTTCACCCTTGACCTTGAACTCGAACCCAGGCCCCGCCACCGCATCACCCGCCAGCGACGCGGCGAGACGCTTTGCCGAGGTGTAGTTATCCAGCCAAATCAGTGGCTTATCGCAGAAAGCTTGAAACAACGTGCGCTTTACAGCCCACTCGGCACGCACCGACAGCTTGGCGTTGGCACGTTGGTACTGGGCGCTTTCCGACGGGTCGAAGCCCAGTACCACCCAGGCATCGAGCCCTTCAAGACGCCCGTGCACATGGAAGCGCTGGCCACGGATCTGCACCGTTTCCCGACAGGGCTCGATGCCCTTGATCGGCCAGGCGCCCGCAGCGAACCACAGGTCTTCGATGACGTCGCACAACTCTTCGTCGCGCTGGGCCGCCAGTTGCGTTACCTGTACGCGCTTCTGCACATCAGGATGATCCGGATCGAGCGGCTTGAGCTGCAGGGACTCCTGGCGCATCGTCGCGACCAGTTCCGCAAAACGTGGACTGTCACGCAGCAGGTCGCGATAACACAGATTGAGCTGCTGGCGCTGGGCATCGTTCAGGCGCAGATCGAAAGGGTTACCTTCGCTCTCGGCTTCGCTGCCGGCAGGTACATCGTTGCCCAGGGTCTCGAATGCGCGCAGTTGAGAGAACCCCGGCAAGCTGCGCACCAGGGGCAGGATGCGCGAATGGAAGGTGCGCACCAGGTCACGGGCACGGGCCGGCGGCAGGTCGATCTGCCAGAGGGCGAAGACCTGCACCAGCCGTTTCATGAAGTCCTTGCGCGACTCACGAGTGAAGGTGACCACGGTCATGGCGTCCAGCTCGAAGCCCAGATAGTGACGCAGCAGCAGGATACGCAGCACCAGCGAAGTGGACTTGCCGGCGCCGGCCCCCGCCACCACGCAGGTAGACGGCGTATCGCTGAAGATCAGCTTCCATTGCGCGGCACTGGGTTGGGCGTCGGCAGGCAGGCGCTGGCCGACATCGGCCTTGAAGCGTTTCTTCAGCTCTGCTGTCAGCGGCAGGCGCCAGTCGTCGAACAGCTTGTCGTCCTCGCCGGGCACCGCAGCGCCGTCCGGGCGGCTGTCGCGGATCACCAGGACCTGGCGCCCCGCCTCGTACCCTTCGGCGCGGCCACGTTCATAGCCGTCACGCAAGCCATCGGCGTGCCCGCTGCGCTGGCCAGTGGCATGGCCGAGGAACCATGAGTCACGGTGCTGGGCCTGCAGACGGCTCAATCCACGCCCGAGCAGGCGAGCGGCGAAGCGGCGCAACCAAGGCAATTGCGCGGGTGGGGTCAGGTCCAGTGGCGCCGGGGGCTGCTCGAAAGACACGGTCACTCCATTGCTAGTCGAATCAGCGGAACATGTTCCACCGAACCGCTGAAAAGTGCCAGCTAATGCTTGCAGATCATAGGATTAGGCGATGAAACGCAGAAAGCACCACAACCAAAACCATCAATTTATCAGATAAAAACAAGTCGATATTTACGCTTATTTTCGATACTTGAAAGGCGCATCATGGCCCCATTCCCACTTACCGAGGACCTTGATCATGCTGCAACTGCGCCCCTTTGAAAGCCTCGGCCATGCCAACCACGGCTGGCTGGATGCCCATCATCACTTTTCCTTTGCCGAGTACTACGACACCGAGCGTATGCACTGGGGCAACCTGCGCGTATGGAACGACGACCTGATCGCCGCAGGCAGTGGCTTCCCGCCACATCCGCACCGGGACATGGAAATCATCACTTACGTACGCGAAGGTGCAATCAGCCACCAGGACAACCTGGGTAACAAAGGCCGCACCGAAGTCGGTGACGTACAGGTGATGAGTGCGGGTACTGGCATCGTGCACAGCGAGTACAACCTGGAGAAGGTCGACACGCGCATCTTCCAGATCTGGATTGTGCCGGACAAGGTCGGAGACGCACCGTCCTGGGGGACTCGGCCGTTCCCCAAAGGTGAGCGAGGCGAAGGCTTCGTGACGCTGGCCAGCGGTCGTGTCGAGGATCAGGATGCTCTGCGCATCCGTGCCGATGCACGGCTGGTGGCCGCGACCCTGCGTGCCGGCGAGAGCGCCGAGTACCGTTTCGATGCCGGACGACGCGGGTATCTGGTTCCGGCCAAAGGCGTGGTCGAGGCCAATGGCGTGCGCGCCAAAGCCCGGGACGGGATTGCCGTGGAAGGCGAAGAGGTGCTGCGCGTCACGGCGCTCGAGGACAGCGAGATCGTGCTGGTGGATGTGGCCTGAGCCAGATGGCCAAGTCGTACTTTTCGCGGGCTAGCTCGCGAATCGTACGACTTGGGTCTGTATGAAAAGCCTTGAGACGAAGGTCAGGCAAGGCGAAAACTGCCGAGGAA